>JBOFIW010000202.1:0-21245 GCA_051650365.1 Vibrio sp.
TGTTGGTTTGAGCAAATAAAGCCCCAGCAAACCCAACAAAGCCATTGGAAAGCGCTAAACAGAAATAAGTATAAAAAGCCGTACTCGCACCTTGTGCAGCGACCATTCGAGCATTAACGCCAGTCGCTCGCAAACCTAAACCAAAATCACTGTTTAATAGCCGGATAACAAGTAAAGCAGAGATAAGAACCAGCACAGCCACAACCAGAGGACGGACTAAAACCGGATCTCCCAAAGCTTCAAATGGAGTCAAAATGGTATCTTCGCCTAACAAAGCAAGATTCGGACGACCCATGATCCGAATGTTGATTGAAAAAGCGGCAATCATGGTCAAGATGGAAGCCAAAAGATGCAGAATTCCGCATCGCACAGTAAGAAAAGCTGTCACCCAGCCAGTTGCTGCGCCAGCAAGGATCGCCAATCCTGTTGCAATCCAAGGATTAATACCCGCCACAATCGCGGTGGCTGCCACAGCTGCGCCCATTGGAAAACTACCATCGACACTCAAATCAGGAAAATCGAGCACTCGAAACGTTAAATACACGCCTAAAGCCACTAAGCCATATAATAAGCCAAGCTCCAAAGCGCCAAAAAAGGCAAAAGCAGACATACATACTCCTTTCTGCTTAAAGAAGTTGGAATCCTCCAACCCCTTGGAATATACGATTCCGACTAGGGTTACAGCAACATTGCTGTAACCCTAGTGATTTGGATATAGCTTAATTATTTGGTACTGGTTGCACGCGCAAGAACGGCGTCTGGAATGCTGATGCCTAGCTTATCAGCAGCCGTTTTGTTGATGACGAGATCAGAGCCTTTTGCTACTTGAACATCCAAAGTACCAGGTTCTTTGCCTTCGAGGATAGCTGCAACATAGTCCGCAGTTTGTACCCCGATTTGGTAGTAATCGAAACCAAGGCTAGCAATTGCACCACGCTCTACATACGAAGTCGCTGCGCCGAATACTGGCGTTTTCGCTTGGTTAGCAGCCACGATCATACCTTCAATTGCGCTAGCGACCGTGTTGTCGATCAGGGCATAAATCACATCGGATTTCTCTGCAATCGCTTGGGTTGCCGATTGAACATCCGCACTTTTAAGTGCAGTTGCTTCGACCAATTTAATACCATGCTTTGCAGCCGAGAGTTTGAGTAACTCCATCAAGCTCACTGCATTCGCTTCACCTGGGTTATAAACAACACCAATAGATTTCACGTTTGGCAGAATTTCTTTAATCAGCTCAACATGTTGCTCTACAGGGGAAAGATCTGATAAACCGGTGACGTTTTTACCTGGCTGTTCAAGTTGTTTGACTAACTTAGCACCGACAGGATCGGTCACTGCGGTAAACACAATAGGAATGGTTTTGGTTGCTGAAACCAAAGCCTGCGCGGTTGGTGTTGCAATACCCACCAGCACGTCAGGGTTTTCACCGACAAATTGACGAGCAATTTGTACGGCAATAGCAGGGTTACCTTGCGCGGTTTTGTAATCAAACTCTAGATTTTTGCCTTCTTCGTAACCTTTGGCTTTCAATCCATCGAGTAGCCCTTGACGTGTCGCATCCAACGCTGGGTGTTCAACAATTTGTGACACCGCGACTTTGGCTGTTTTCGCCATGATACTTTGTGAAGACAGTAGTGCGGCTCCGGCTAGAACGGCGGTAGCAATAACTTTGCCTGCTCTCATCTTAACTCCTTGATATAAAGCATTGTATTGGTGATGTTGTGTGTGGGTATATCTTTAGTTGTTTTTATTGGGCACTGGTGGTGCCTCTGACAACATTATTACCAGTAACTTTAGGCAAAGGGAAGTGGGTTTTAACAGTTACATAACAGAAAAAAGTGCAGAATTTGGTCAATGTCGAAAATGGAAGTGAAGTTAACTATCTCTCTTCCCAAACGACGTGGAGCGACAGAGAATGCTAGGTCAGCTCACTCTCATGAGCCTAGATAGGCTTTATGATTAAGGTGCCCCCATAACAGATAACCATAGGGAAGTAAGATCAACTCTGCTAGAATGCGTCCCCTCTGTTGGGTTCAACAACTGCATGACTCATATCTGCCAAATCTTGGTATACCTACCCTATCTACCGTTTACCCTTAGGAGCCGATTATTATGACCGATCAAGAAAGAATCGAACTACAAAAGAACAACCCATTACACGGCCTTAAGTTAGAAACCTTGCTACAAGAGCTTGTGGATTTTTATGGCTGGGATATTTTAGATACCGCAATGCGCTTTAACTGCTTTCATACCAAGCCTTCGATTGCCAGTAGTGTCAAATATTTAAACAAGACCGAGTGGGCACGAGAAAAACTAGAAAATTTTTATCTCTATCGCTTTAAACGTATGCCTCGCGCTTCCAGTGAAGAGTTTAATCTCCCGCCACGCGCACGAACTTTCCCTCATGGCTTGCAGCCCAAAGAACCGATGCAATTAACGGTAGACTCTATTTTGAAATCTCAGGCGAAAGCAGCCTCTGCTCATAAAGAAAGAACTTCTCGCAGTCGCCACACTCAGCGCTAAGTTATCTTGATCTAATGGGCTAAGTTGCCTTGGTCTACTGTAAGTATCCGTGACCAACTATATCCGTTGGTCACAACTGACTGACGAGACAGCCCCTCTGGATAGAAGAATTAAAACCAGCGCTCTAGCGCAGTATCATCCAGTTGACGAAACGCGCGATTCAGCACATGAGCCAGCTCTTTATAACGCGGTTTGCTTTTGATCGGCTCAAGTGCAAATCCAGTTTCAACTATCTTCATATAGAGTTCACGGTACCAACTGGCTAGCGCGGGAGGCAGTTGAGTATTCGCGCGATTGCCTAACCACCAAATACCTTGCAATGGCAGGCTCATGGCAAACAAAGCAACCACAATCGCTTGAGGCATGGCTTGTGTGTTGGTGAATACCATTTGAGTCAATACGCTGATCGCCGCTACCGCTGGCATCACTTTAATCGCGAATCGAGTCGCCTTGATCACACGTTGCTCAGGAAACAGCGGATTTAACTCTTTGCGCATCGGCCAAATATCCATGTACTTCTGGCCGTCTTTGAGGCTATGCACGATGCCGACTTTATTATTCATATCCACTTCCTCGCTGCTCTTTGCTCAACCCACTAAAATTTAGTTGAATGATTCAACAAAAGGCGCAAAAATTTGACAAAAGCTAATATTGATTCAAATTTTTTTTGTTATATTTGTCTATTATCGCTATGCTCTGCGGACTCTCAATCTCATTGTTGCCCTTATTTACAATTTAGGCAACGTTGGGACGATTCCTGCACGGATTGCATCGACGATTTATACTGACTTTGTCACGTCTCCACGATACGGAAATTGACGTTTTATTGACCGAGATTAGTGCCGTACATTAAGGCGTCATCTATTCTTGGTCCTGATTTTATCCTAACCGATTATTACAGGTAGTCACTCATGTCTAAGCTGGTTTTAGTTTTAAACTGCGGTAGTTCTTCACTTAAGTTTGCAGTTGTTGACGCTCAAAGCGGTGAACAACATCTTTCAGGTCTTGCTGAATGTTTACACCTTCCTGAAGCTCGTATCAAGTGGAAATTGGACGGCAAGCACGAAGCTCAACTGGGCGAAGGTGCCGCACACGATGAAGCTCTGTCTTTCATCGTTGAAACTATTCTTGCTTCTAAGCCAGAACTGGCAGCTCAACTGAAAGCTATCGGTCACCGCGTAGTACACGGTGGCGAGCAGTTCACTCAATCAGCACTGATCGACGAAGCAGTACTGAAAGGTATCGAAGATTGTGCAACTCTAGCTCCACTGCACAACCCAGCGCACATCATCGGTATCAAAGCCGCGCAAAAAGCGTTCCCAGAACTGCAAAACGTAGCGGTGTTCGATACTGCGTTCCACCAAACTATGCCTGAAGAAGCGTACCTGTACGCTCTGCCATACAAACTGTACAAAGAGCACGGCATCCGTCGTTACGGTATGCACGGTACTTCTCACCTGTTCATCGCACGTGAAGCAGCTGAGCGCCTAGGCAAACCAGCAAACGAACTGAACATCATCAACTGCCACCTAGGCAACGGTGCTTCTGTTTGTGCGATCAAAAACGGTCAATCAGTTGACACTTCTATGGGTCTAACTCCACTGGAAGGTCTGGTGATGGGTACTCGCTGTGGTGATATCGATCCTGCGATCATTTTCCACCTGCACGATGCTCTGGGTTACTCAGTTGAGCAAATCAACACTATGATGACCAAAGAATCAGGTCTTCTGGGTCTGACTGAAGTGACTTCTGACTGCCGTTTCGTTGAAGACAACTACGGTCAAAAAGAAGAAGCAACTCGCGCAATGGACGTGTTCTGTCACCGTCTGGCGAAATACGTTGCTGGCTACACAGCAAGCATGGATGGCCGTCTGGATGCGATCACTTTCACTGGTGGTATCGGTGAAAACTCTGCGCCTATCCGTGAGATGGTTCTGAACCGTCTAGCGATCTTCGGTATCACTGTTGACAGCGAAGCAAACCTGAAAGCGCGTTTCGGCGGTGAGGGTGTGATCACGACTGCTGACAGCCGTATCCCAGCGATGGTTATCGCGACTAACGAAGAGTTAGTGATTGCAGAAGATACCGCTCGTCTGACTAACATCTAATTCGACTTACACTGGCTAACTCAGGTTAGCCAGTGTCATTTAGGGGCTCAGCGTAAGCCTAACCTGCGCTTGAGCTTTGTCACTTTCAATCTAAGCACCTTAGATTGGTATCAATAGTGTTGAGGTACTTTACCAATGTCCCGTACTATTATGCTTATCCCAATCAGCGCTGGCGTCGGTCTGACTAGCGTGAGCATGGGTCTCCTGCGTTCGATGGAACGTAAAGGGGTTAGCGTTTCTTTCTATAAGCCTATCGCACAGCCACGTACTGGCGATGACCAACCTGACCTGACTTCTACTGTTATGAGCCGCAACAGCGACATTAAGATCGGTGAGCCGATGAGTATGTCTGCTGCAGAAGCGTTGATTGGTAGCGAGAAGATGGACGTTCTGCTAGAAACCGTGGTTGAACGTTACAACCAGATCAACAAAGATGCAGAAGTGACTCTGATCGAAGGTCTGGTTCCAACGCGTAAGCACCCTTTTGCTAACCAAGTGAACGCGGAAATTGCAAACACGCTAGGCGCAGAAATTGTTTTCGTTGCCACTCCGGGTACTGATAACCCAACGCAACTGAAAGAGCGTATTGAAGTTGCGTGCTCAAACTTTGGTGGCACCAAAAATAAGAGCATTTCTGGCGTTATCATCAATAAGCTAAATGCTCCCGTTGATGAAGCAGGTCGTACTCGTCCTGACTTGTCTGAAATTTTTGACGATGCTGACCATGCGAAGCAAGCTAACCTTGAAGTAATGCAAATCTTCAACACTAGCCCGATCCGCGTTCTGGGTTGTGTACCTTGGAGTATCGACCTGATTGCGACTCGTGCTATTGATATGGCGAAGCACCTGAAAGCAGAAGTGATCAACCAAGGCGATATCAATACTCGTCGTATCAAGAGCATCACTTTCTGTGCTCGCTCTATCCCGAACATGATTGAGCACTTCAAGCCTGGCTCACTGCTAGTAACTTCAGCCGACCGTCCAGACGTGATCGTAGCTGCGGCATTAGCGGCCATGAATGGTGTAGAAATCGGTGCAGTCCTACTAACTGGCGGTTACGATATCCCTCGTGAACTGATGAACCTGTGTAAACCTGCTTTTGATACTGGCCTACCCATTTTCAAAGCGCAAGGCAACACATGGCAAACTTCGCTGAACCTGCAAAGCTTCAGCCTTGAAGTACCAGCCGATGATAAAGAACGTATCGAATTCATCAGCGAGCACGTAGCAAGCCACATTGACGGCCCATGGGTAGACTCTCTGACTGAAGGTGCGCAAGCATCTCGTCGTCTGAGCCCACCTGCATTCCGTTACCAACTAACTGAACTGGCTCGCAGCGCGAACAAGCGCATTGTACTGCCAGAAGGCGATGAGCCACGCACAGTGAAAGCAGCAGCCATCTGTGCTGAGCGCGGCATTGCACAATGTGTGCTACTGGGTAATCCAGAAGAGATCAAACGTGTTGCAGCACAGCAAGGCGTTGAGCTGGGTTCTGGCATCGAAATCATCGATCCAAAAGTGGCTCAAGAGCAATATGTAGCTCGTCTGGTTGAACTGCGTAAGAGCAAAGGTATGACTGAAGTGGTTGCGCGTGAACAACTGGAAGATACCGTTGTTCTGGGCACTATGATGCTTGAGCGTAACGAAGTTGACGGTCTGGTTTCTGGTGCGGTTCACACCACGGCAAACACCATTCGTCCGCCACTACAAATCATCAAGACTGCGCCAAATGCGTCTCTGGTTTCGTCAATCTTCTTCATGCTGCTGCCTGATCAGGTACTGGTATACGGTGACTGTGCGATCAACCCAGATCCAAACGCAGAGCAACTGGCTGAGATTGCTATCCAGTCAGCGGATTCAGCAGCGGCCTTCGGTATTGAGCCTCGCGTAGCGATGATCTCTTACTCGACCGGTACTTCTGGTCAAGGTGCAGACGTTGATAAAGTACGCGAAGCAACTCGCATTGCAAAAGAGAAACGTCCTGATCTAATCATTGACGGTCCTCTACAATACGACGCAGCAATCATGGAAAACGTAGCGGCTTCTAAAGCACCGAACTCTCCAGTAGCAGGTAAAGCGACTGTGTTCGTATTCCCAGATCTGAACACAGGTAACACCACTTACAAAGCGGTACAACGTTCAGCGGATCTGGTGTCTATCGGTCCTATGCTGCAAGGTATGCGTAAGCCAGTTAACGACCTATCTCGCGGCGCATTGGTTGACGATATCGTTTACACCATCGCACTGACAGCTATCCAAGCAGGTCAAGAGCAGAAATAAGTCCGGTTAATCGGCTAAAATGCAAGGCCCCCGAGTTTGGGGGCTTTTTTATGCTCTTTATTCATTAAATCTGTGGCCGTATCTCAACCAATCCGCTCTCGCTGATGTGAACTCAGGAGATCCAATTCAGGCCCGACGGGAACGACTTGAGTGGGGTTGATCGTGGTATGGCTGAAGTAGTAGTGCCGCTTAATATGGTAAAAATCGACCGTTTCTTGAATACCGTCCACTTGATATAACTCACGCAAATAACCGCTAAGATGTGAATAGTCAGCGATACGTTGGCGGTTACATTTGAAATGCCCGACATACACCACATCAAAACGCACTAAGGTGGTAAACAAGCGCCAGTCCGCTTCGGTGATTTGGTTTCCCGCTAAATAGCGATGAGTCGCGAGATGCTGGTCAACTTTATCCAGCGCCGCAAACAGCGCTTCAAAGGCTTCTTCATAGGCTTTTTGCGTGGTCGCAAAGCCACAACGATATACCCCGTTGTTGATGTTGGGATAAATAAAATCATTCCATTCATCAATGACCGTTCGTAAAGCTCTGGGGTAATAATCGGTTTCATTACCCGTTAACCCATTAAACGCACTGTTCAACATGCGAATGATTTCAGAAGATTCATTACTGACAATGGTGTGTAGCTTCTTATCCCACAACACAGGGACAGTCACTCGTCCGGTGTAATCGGCTTTGGCATGGGTATACAGTTGATGTAATTGAGTATAGCCATAAAGAGGCTCAGGGATGCCAAACTGCCAACCGTGCGCCAACATATCTGGACAGACAACTGTCACATCAATATGTGCTTCAAGCCCTTTTAACGCACGGAAAATCAGTGTTCGATGCGCCCATGGGCATGCCAATGAAACATACAAATGATAGCGGCCAGATTCAGCACTAAAACGTGCATCGGGCGTGGCTTCAACCCAATCACGGAATCCGGCATCTTCTCGAACAAACTCGCCGTCGCTTTGCTTAGTGTCGTACCATACATCGTGCCACTTGCCTTTAATTAGCTTTCCCATTTTGCCCCCGAACACGGATCTTTTGAGCATTATAGGCAACGGAACACGCGACTTAACCCAAAGCGTCAGGTCGTCTTGTTCAAAAAATTTGAATACAAAAAAAGCGCGACCCGAACAAGGAATCGCGCTTGGCCCGTCACAGGCTGAATTTATGCCTCAGCGTATAAACAGGACACTGAGTGAATATCCGAACCTTTAATCACTGGTTTGGTTTTCGCGCACTCTGCGGTTGCTTGAGGGCAACGAGTACGGAACACACAACCTGAAGGTGGGTTCATTGGTGAAGGTAAGTCCCCTTCCAGCATCTGGATAGTTTTATTGCGTTCCAAATCAGGATCTGGGATTGGCACAGCTGACATCAAGGCCTTGGTATAAGGATGTTTAGGATTCGCAAACAGCTCTTTGGATACCCCTAACTCTACCGCATTACCCAAATACATCACCAACACACGATCTGAGATGTGCTTCACCACCGAGAGGTCGTGAGCAATAAATACTAGACTCAATCCTAACTCTTTTTGCAGTTCTTTCAGCAAGTTAACCACCTGAGCTTGAATCGACACATCCAGTGCTGAAACCGGTTCGTCACAGATAATCATCTTAGGCTTGAGGATCAGCGCACGTGCAATGCCGATACGCTGACACTGACCACCAGAAAATTCATGTGGGTAGCGGTTGATCACGTTAGGCAGCAAACCTACTTTGGTCATCATCTCTTTTACCCGATCTTTCACTTCTTGTTTAGAAAGCTCAGGATAGAAAGTTTGCAGTGGTTCCGCGATGATATCACCCACTGTCATACGTGGGTTTAACGATGCCAGTGGATCTTGGAAAATCATCTGGATCTGCTTACGCGTTGCACGACGTTTGACTTCCTGCATGCGAGTCAAATCTTGACCTAACCACAGCACTTCGCCGTGAGTCGCTTGCACTAAGCCAATGATGGCGCGAGCAAACGTAGATTTACCACAGCCTGACTCACCCACTACACCTAGTGTTTCACCTTCATACAGGCGAACATTCACGCCATCTACCGCTTTCAGGGTCAGAGGTTTCGTCCATGGCCAAGCCGATTTCGGAGTGATGTTAAAGTGGACTTTCAGATCTTTGACGTCCAGTAATAATTTTTTCTCTGCGCTCATTTTGTCCAAGCCTCCCAATCAGAAAAACACGCACGTTGACGGTCATTGCCAAACGGCTGAAGAATCGGTGCTTCACGCTTACAGCGATCCGTCACTCGATGGCAGCGCTCTTGGTAAGGACAACCCACTGGCAAACGCAGCAAGTTAGGCGGGTTACCCGGAATCGTTGGCAACACTTCGCCTTCAGAATCCAAACGCGGAATCGCACTTAGCAGACCTTCTGCGTAAGGGTGGCTTGGGTTATAGAAAATATCGTTCACTGAACCGTATTCCATAGTACGGCCTGCGTACATCACCAACACTTTGTCACAAGAGCCTGCAACTACGCCCAAGTCGTGAGTGATCATAATGATGGCAGTATTGAATTCACGTTTCAGATCGTTCAATAGCTCCATGATCTGCGCTTGAACGGTCACGTCCAATGCGGTGGTGGGTTCATCCGCAATCAGCAATTTCGGGCGGCACAACAGCGCCATCGCGATCATCACACGTTGGCGCATACCGCCTGAAAACTCGTGCGGGTACATAGTGATACGCTTACGCGCTTCTGGAATTTTTACCGCTTCCAGCATGCGCACAGACTCTTCAAACGCTTCCGCTTTACCCATACCTTTATGCAGCATCAGTACTTCCATTAACTGATCGCTCACTTTCATGTACGGGTTAAGTGAAGTCATGGGATCTTGGAAAATCATCGCGATTTGCTCAGCGCGGACTTTATTCAGTTCACGCTCTGGCAAATTGAGGATTTCTTTACCCTCAAATTTTGCGCTACCGGTGATTTTGCCGTTTTTGGCTAGCAAACCCATGATGGCAAATACGGTTTGTGATTTGCCTGAGCCGGATTCGCCAACAATACCTAAGGTTTCTCCCTGCTTAAGAGAGAAATTGAGATCGTTCACTGCGGTAACAATACCGTCTTGGGTAGAAAACTCTACGCGTAGATCTTTGACATCTAATAAACTCATCATTACTTCCTTTTTATTCTTCTTGGTTTATCTGTCTTTTGGATCGAGCGCGTCACGCAGACCATCGCCGACATAGTTAAAACAGAACAAGGTCAACACCATGAATACTGCGGGAAACAGCAGTTGCCATATAGCAACTTCCATTGTGTTTGCTCCCTCTTGTAACAGAGCACCCCAACTGGTCATCGGCTCTTGCACACCAAGGCCAAGGAAGGAAAGGAAAGATTCGGTCAAAATCATGCTTGGGATCAGCAGGGTTGAGTAAACCGCTACAATACCCAATACGTTTGGCACGATATGGCGAGTAATGATGTTCCACTTACTCACACCACACACATGTGCCGCTTCGATAAACTCTTTGCTACGCAAGCTCAGTGTTTGACCACGTACGATACGCGCCATATCCAGCCATGCAATTGCACCGATCGCGACGAAGATCAGCACGATGTTACGGCCAAAAAACGTTACCAAAACGATAACCAAGAACATGAATGGGATAGCGTACAGAATTTCCAGAATACGCATCATCACTCGGTCAGTACGGCCACCGATAAAACCAGACGCTGCGCCATACAGAGTACCGATCAATACCGCAACCAAAGCACCCATGATACCGACCATCAGAGAGATACGGCCACCCACTAGCGTGCGCACAAACAGGTCACGCCCAAGGGCATCCGTACCAAACCAGTGCTCAGCCGAAGGTCCAGCATGCATTGCATACCAGTCCGTATCTTCATAACTGTAGGCTGAAAATATCGGCAGAAATATCACTGCTAGCGTAATTAACATCAGAACAAATAGGCTGACCATCGCTGCTTTATTGCGCATAAAGCGAATGCGAGCATCCTGCCATAAGCTACGGCCTTGAATCTCAAGGTTTTGCGAGAAATTTTCAATCGCCGCTAAGTTTTCTTTTTTCGTCAACATTATCTTAAGTCCTATTAGTAGCGAATCTTCGGATCGATGTAAGCGAGAAGAATATCGACAATTGCGTTAAACAGAATAAATAGGAAACCGATCAGGATCGTTACCCCCATTACCAAAGAATAATCTCGGTTGAAGGCGGCGTTAACGAAGAGCTTACCGATACCTGGCAAGCCGAAAATGGTCTCAATCACTACCGAACCCGTGATGATGCCGACGAAAGCTGGGCCCATGTATGACACAACAGGAAGCATCGCTGGCTTCAGCGCGTGTTTGACCACGATATAACCGTAGCTCAAACCTTTTGCGCGTGCCGTGCGGATAAAGTTACTGTTCAGGGTTTCAATCATTGAGCCACGAGTAATACGAGCAAAAGTAGCGACGTAAAGCAGTGACATCCCCAAAACCGGTAGAGCCATATATCGGAAACCTCCGTCATGCCATCCACCAGCGGGAAAAATATTAAAATTAATCGCAAAGATATAAATCAAAACGGGAGCCAACACAAAGGAGGGCATCACCACCCCAATCATGGCGGTAGACATTATGGTGTAGTCTATCCACGTATTCTGCTTCAAGGCGGCAATGGTTCCGACCGTAACCCCCATAATTACAGTAAACACAAATGCAGCCAAACCGATTTTGACCGAAACAGGCAGTGCTCCGGAAATCAATTCATTCACCGTATAGTCTTTGTACTTAAACGATGGACCAAAATCACCTTGAACAATATTGGTCAGATAGGTCAGATACTGTTCGGAAACGGGTTTGTCTAGACCATATTTAGCATTGATGTTAGCCATTACTTCAGGCGGCAAAGGGCGCTCTGAAGAAAATGGATTACCTGGCGCATAGCGCATGAGAAAGAAAGATATCGTAATCAATACCAACATGGTTGGAATCGCTTCAAATATCCTTTTTGCGATAAATTTAAGCATATGCTCACTCTTTCAATCTGTGACAAGGAAATGCAAAGACCCTGCATGCGAATCTCACATGCAGTGCCTACGTTACTTATAGTTTTATCCCCGGCTAAGTGAAGTTGCAGCAGTACACTACTGCAACTCCGAGCCGTTGGGTGATGGCTCTATTATTGAGCTTTGATGTAAAGATCTTTCATATAGATCTTGTCTTCCGCGTTGTTCGATGGGTAACCACCAACCGTTGGAGAAACAAGACGTGATCTTACGTATTGATAGATTGGCGCGATTGGCATATCGCGAGCCAGCAGTCGTTCAGCATCTGCATAGAGTTTTTGACGCTCTTCTTCTGACATTGAAGTCATGGCTTTTTCTAACGTCGCATCATACTCAGCACTGTGGTATTTGGCGTCGTTTGATGTATTACTTGACATCAAAAGAGTTAGGAATGAAGAGGCTTCGTTATAGTCACCACACCATCCTGCACGAGTTACGTCAAAGTTACCTTGACGACGGGTGTCTAGGAAGGTTTTCCACTCTTGGTTTTCCAGTGCGATATCAACACCCAGCGTTGTTTTCCACATAGATTGAACTGCGGTTGCAATCTTCTTATGGTTTTCTGATGTGTTATACAGCAGTGTAAATTTCAGAGGGTTAGATTTGCTATAGCCAGCAGCTTCTAGCAGTTTCTTCGCTTCAGCAATACGCTCTTTCTGAGTCATTTTGCCGTAATCAGGCATCTCAGGGCTAAATCCAGCCGTGATTTCAGGTGTTAGGAAATAAGCCGGTTTTTGGCCTTGTCCTAAAATTGCATCGGAAATCACATTACGATCAATTGTATAGGAGAGAGCTTGACGTACGCGAACATCATCAAATGGAGCTTTTGCAGTATTGAACCCGTAGTAGTAAGTACACAATTGACCTTGCACTTGTACTGCTTCTGGGTGCTCTTTTTTCAGACGCTTAAAGTGCTCAAGAGGCAGCTCATTCGTGATCTGGATTTCACCCGATAGGAAGCGGTTCATTTCTGCCACTTGGTTTTCAATTGGCAGGTAAGTGACTTTGTTTAGAACAGTATTCTTGTCGTCCCAGTATTGTGGGTTGCGCTTGAGCTCTAAACGCTCGTTTACTACCCATTTATCAAGAACATAGGCACCGTTACCGACATAGTTTTCAGGTTTGGTCCATTGCTCACCAAACTTCTCAACCGTCGCTTTATGAACAGGTTTTACCGTAGTGTGACCCATCATCATCACAAAATAAGGCACAGCGCTTTCCAGTTCAAACACCAGCGTTTGGTCATCAACCGCTTTTACGCCCAGCGTTGATTTATCCTTCTCCCCTGCGATGATTTCTTTCGCATTTTTCATCTTGGTGTATTCCATGTACCAAGAGTAAGGAGAAGCGGTTGCTGGGTCGACAGCGCGTTGGAAGCTGTATACGAAATCGTGCGCAGTAACTGGATCACCGTTAGACCATTTCGCATCTTTACGGATATGGAAAGTAAAGGTTTTGTTATCTGTGGTTTCCCAGCTATCAGCAACACCAGGTACTACGTTACCGTTAGCGTCTTGGTTAACTAGGCCTTCTAACAGGTCACGAATCACGTTGGACTCAGGAACACCTTCGGTTTTGTGTGGATCAAGTGATGCAACTTCAGTACCGTTACCACGAACCAACTCTTGTACAGGAGCAAGTTTGGTACCAGCAGGAACATTCGCTGCAAGGGAGGAAAAAGATGTGGCTGCCACCGCCAGACCAGCACTTAAAAGCAGTGCTTGAGTGATTTTGTTCTTATACATGCATAAACTCCAAGTTTTAGTATTGCATCCATGACTTCCATGTCAGGTATTCAGAACGGCTGATTGTTGTCGTTTGTCGTATAAGTGTTAAACAAAGGCAACTTACACCTGACAGGGATTGCGGCACACATTAGCAATCATTGAATTTATTTGCCATAAAAATGTATTAAAAACCGACTATACTCTTTGGTTTTCTCAAACATTAGTAAAAAATTTCACCACTCTGAATCATAACCAGTCAATTAGAATGCTGAAGCTAACGCAAACAGATCAATATGCCAGATTATCTAGTGCTCACACAATGTACAGTGAATTATGCTAGATAACTCAGATCTATTTAACATTTCATACACAACAAAGCCAACTTTTACTGACAACACTCTGTTCCATCAAGTAAAAATGTGACTCTTCTCAAAGCTTATTTTTAGGCAATCGTTTGGTATAAAAGGAACGCCCACCACCCCAAATTGGTCGTAATGCAAGAAAACAAATCAAAGCGTAAATTTTGCTGAACAGCTCAAATAATAAAAATCACTGACTTAGTAATTCGGAAATACTCATCCAAAATTACCAACCCTTTTCTATACTTAACGAATTAGGATTAGAATTGGTCGATTAGGTGAATTTATGCGCTTGTGGTGGCTAGCTTTAACTTTTTTCATTACTTCATTAGCCCACTCTTCTCCACTCACATTTGGGGTGGTTCCCCAGCAATCCCCTGAAGATCTGGCTAAACGTTGGGTTCCCATTTTAGAAACACTCTCAGAAAATTCAGGGGTAGCCTTAGAGTTTCAAACCGCCACAACCATCCCTGAATTTGAAAAACGGATTATGGATGGCAAGTATGATGTGGTGTATATGAACCCTTATCACTACACCTTTTTCCACGAGCAACTGGGGTATATGGCTTTTGCTAAACAAAAGGATCAAAAACTACAAGGCATCATAGTGGTCAGCAGAGACAGCCCAATAACTTCTATTAAAGAACTTGATGGGAAAACCCTCGCCTTTCCTTCACCTGCCGCTTTTGCAGCAACTATCATTCCTCAAGCGACGTTAAAGAACGAAGGGATACAAATTGAATCTCAATACGTATCTTCACACGACTCTGTATATCTCAATATTGCCAATGGTTTTTTTGTCGCAGGAGGTGGTATACAGCGCACCTTTAATACCGCTCCGAAAGAGGTCACCAATCAACTGCGCATTTTATGGGAAAGCCCTAAATTCACCCCTCATGCCTTTGCCTATCACCCACGCCTTAGCCAAGATAAAGTCTCCGCCTTGCAAAGGGCATTGCTGGATCTTTCGCAAACTGAGCAAGGTCGATTACAACTGCAAGCCATTGGTTTCTCTGGAATAGAAGCAGCACAAGACAGTGATTGGGACGACATACGTGGGTTAAATATACAAATCCTCTCTTACTTGCTTAAGGAATAGGCGATGTCGATACGCTTAAAGACTATGCTTGGCGTGGCATTGATTGAGGCGTTTTTGCTGACTATTTTGATCGCCTTCACCCTGAATTACCTAGAGTCCACCAACTATGATGGATTAAAAAAACGGGCTCATACGACAATTACTCTTTTTTCAACCATGGTGAAAAATGCGGTACTTGCCTACGATCTGGCTAGCTTGGAGTCTGCTGCCACTTTAATGATGTCCAATCAAGATATTGTCTATGTTTCCGTGGAAAACACTCATGGTAACGAGCTGATTTTTAAAGGTGATAGGGCATTATTTAAGGCTTATCATCGGATTAACGATGAAGATTTTTCACCGTCGCTACCCATCTATACCGCTAGCAATATCATAGAAGTGAGTGATACGGCATTTGGCACAATATTTATTGGTTTTGATATCTCCTATCTTGAGAAGCAACTTGAACATGCAAAGCATTGGACCTTACTCATCATCTTAGGTGAAATGGGCTTAGTCGCCCTCTTCTCTTATATATTAGGTAACGCTCTTACTCGTCGTCTGACTCAGTTGAAAAACGCGACCGATCAAATTACTTTTGGTAACCGTGAAGTGTTAATTGATATTAAGGGACACGATGAAGTCAGCCGTGTGGCACATTCATTTCAGCAAATGATTCAATCTTTGCGCCACTCTGAAGCTACTATGCGTGATTATCAGCACCAACTTGAACAGTGGAATTTAGAACTCGAAGAAAAAATTAATCAGCGTACAGAGAATCTAGTGGCAAAAAATCAGCAACTGGAAGAAATGAATATCAAGTTGACCTTGATGAAAGATAAGCTCGTCGAAACGGAAAAGATGGTTTCGATTGGAACACTTGCCGCTGGATTTGCCCATGAAATCAATAACCCCAATGGCGCACTAAAAAGCCATTTACAACTAATGCAACAAGATTTTAATCAGATCAAAATCTGGCTCGATAACATTGAGCTAATGCTTGCAGGAACCACATTTCACGATAAATTTACTAGCACTAAAAGCGGGCTCTACGTTGAGGAGAGTGTATCTGGGATTGAAGAGAGCCTGCGAGATGCATTGCACTGTGTAGACAGAATTAAAACAATTGTGGATAAAGTGCAGCGCTGCCAAACTCAGCCCAATGTGCATAACGGCAATTGGGTTTCACCACTCACTCAGCTCAAACAAGCAGTAACGATTTGTGGCTTACGGGAGTGGGTCGTATGGAAAGAACAAGTCATCTATTGTCCATTGATTTACGGCTATGGAAACGATTTCATCGCAGCGTTCAGTGCCATTCTCAACAATGCATATCAAGCTTATTCCAATGATGAAACCAATATTCGTATTGAACTTTCATTGCGCCATGAGCAGCACCAGCTGAAAATCGAGATTGCCGATTTTGGGCGAGGGATGAGTCCTGAAGATAAACAACATGCCTTTGACCCTTTTTTCACCACCCACGATGTAGGAAAAGGCGTAGGCCTTGGACTGACTGAGGCCTACAGTAATATCAAGAAGTACAGTGGAGACATTCAGTTGTTTAGCGAACAAGGACAAGGCACTCGTGTGCTAATCACTCTGCCTTTATCCCCCATTCAACCTTAAGGTGAAATGGGGATAAGCCGCTAACCAATATAGACTGGAATCGGCATATGCATCTCTTTTTCCAGTTCTTTTAACTTACGTAGCAAAGATTCATTCATGGCATTTCCTGCCGTTAGCATCAAGCTACCATTGGGTAAATAAATATCCCGTTTAATTACCATTCCTGGACGAACCTCGCTTAAACTCACGCACAGCTCCATTCCGTCTTCGATGTGTGTCACCGCACTCACGAGCGCGATAAACGCATCCACGACCTGTGGATCATAAAAAGTCCCAGCTTGTTGGCGTAGGTAACCTTGTGCACTTTTTGTGTGCATTCGTCTTGGGTTGTTGGTGGCTGCGACAAAGAAATCATAGTCTTTAACTACTTTGATAATCCGTGCACCAATTGGGATCTGCTCACCTTGTAAATGATCTGGCTTCCCCGTGCCATTGTACAATTCGTCTTGATGTCGAATGATCTCCATCAATGGTTCAAAGCGCTTAATTCGACCCACAATTTCTGCACCGAGTATGGGATTCACATTGGGTGTAATGGGAATATCAGTATCTTGATGTACCTTAATCACTTTCCAATCATTGTTTGCTTCACTAATTAAACCAATTTGGTGCATTAAACCGCACAAATAAACATTGCTTGCCACAGCCTCAGGCAGTTTGAGCTTCATGGCGACTGACTTCGCTTGATTGGCAATACGCTCAGTGTGATCGGCCGGATAACCCGTGCGATGCTGAATGATCGCCGTGACCATCGCTAAAATATCTTTGAAAGTTTTATTTCGAGAAGCAAGGGAGAGTTCTAATCGCTTGTTGCTATCTTGTAATTCCAACGTGCGCTCTTGAACTTTCACTTCTAACTCTTGGTTAAACTGGGAAAGTTTATGATTGTTAGCGGCTAACGTCTGATTAGCCACTTCAAGGTCTTTATTACGCTCTTCAAGCTCGATAGCGAGCCTTTCTTTTTCACAACTTAAACGATAAAACTCGGCGGCTTTGCCTACAATCAGTTTCAGGTTCTCATTATCCCAAGGTTTACTAATATAAGTATGGATTCCCCCTGCATTTACGGCTCGTACTGTTGACTGAATATCGGCATAGCCAGTTAATAAGAGTCGGACGGTTTGGGGCTGCATCTCCCGTGCTTTTGCAAGAAAATCTGCGCCATCCATTTCCGGCATACGCATATCGGAAATGATGATATGGATGAGATTTTGTTCAAGATATTGCAACGCTTCCGCACCGTTATCAAAAAACACAACGTTGTAATCCATACGTAATACTCGATTCAGGGCTTTCAGAATATCGTTTTCATCATCGAGTAGCAGGATGTTTAACTTTTCATCATGGATATTTTCCATTTGCATAGCGCCCTTACCTCCTTTTATTGAGATACTTCAGGACGTGCTCTGGGGCTGTTTCGGGCTAACTCAATCGCCTTGCACCATGCCATATCCCATCTCTTTCAAAAATGTCTTCGTTATCAGAAACACGACATATCTTTAATGATTTTAGCTTATAAATCTCATGTTTAACGGTTCGATAACTAAATCGAGCTCACTCATTTTTACGAAACGATGAGGTAATGTTTGCTATGCCATACTGTGTGGCTTACGCTCTCCGTCAGGAGAGACTTAGCGTTTTCACCGCTTGCGGCAACGTAATCAAAACACGTGTTCCTATACCTTCTGTCGAGGTTAGTTTAATTTTCCCATGGTGTTCTTCGATAATTTCACGTGCAACAGACAGGCCTAGCCCAGCTCCATCCCCCACTGTTTTTGTAGTAAAAAACGGTTCAAATACCTTTTCCAAATGCTCAGCACAGATTCCTTTACCGTTGTCTTGAATGGCCACCTGCACGCGTGGGATATTCTCATCTGGCCAGCGCACTTCCGTAATTTCAATATCTATAAATCCCTCATGGCCAGCAGTAATAGATTGCACAGCATTGATGATCAAATTAATCACCACTTGTTGCAACTTATTGAAACTACCATGAATGTAATAAGGCTTATCAGGTATAGGATAAGAAAAATGTGCGCGGAATTTTAAGTCTCCGATAATCAGTGCTAGCGCTGAACTAACAACATCTCGAAGATCAATTTCCTCCTGATTTTCGCTAGAGTGGGCATAGACATTCAGGCTAGAAACAATATTTTTGATCCGTGATAAACCCGCGAGGCTCTCGATTAAAATAGCTTCACTATCGGCAATCATTTCTTGTATTTGTGCATCGTCAATCTGTTGAATCTGCGGATGCTGTTTGATCTTAGCTATGTATTCATTCAAACAACTGAAATTGCTCATCACAAACCCAAGTGGATTATTGATTTCATGTGCTACACCAGCCGCTAACTTACCTAAAGATGCCAACTTCTCATCTTGCCGTACTTGGTGTTTATCCATGACAGCCTTGCGAAACTGCAACATGGAGTAAAGTGCACTCTTCGTGACATCAAACAAAGCGTGCAGTTCATCTTGCTGGTGAGAGCTAAACCCATCATGTATCGAAAGCATAATAAGCAGTTGGTAGTGGTTCTCTGAGCTATGAAATTTCACAACTAAAACACTGCGCGATTCAGGGAAACAGCAAGAATAATGTTCCATCCAGACGGGTTCTCTTTGTACATCGGGGATGATGTGCCACTCTTCATCGGTTAATTCGGGCAATAACTTATATTCTTGAACCAAGCTCGTTATTCCTCGGCTCTGGATAATATGCCAATGGTTATTCTTTTGATATTCAAGTAATGCCAGTTGGCTCTTAGGAACAAGTTCGCTAACCGTGCTCATTAAACTATCGAGTTTGCGTTTAGGTTGTATATTGGAAAATAGAATTTTGAGAAACACCAACAGAGCAGGAGGAAGACCGCCGTTACCTACTTGTCCGACCCGATTTTCAGAGGATGCCGATTGTTGATTAGCCATACTCTATTTACACCGCTTTGAGTGCAGTATTTCCTACCGCTTCAAGATTCGGATTAATTGGCAAACGAAGGGTAAATTCGCTGCCTTTACCCACCTCACTACTCACACTAATAGTACCATTGTGTTTATTAATGATGCCGTAGGAAACCGATAGTCCTAATCCGGTTCCTGAGCCAACAGGTTTAGTGGTAAAGAAAGGCTCAAAAATACGCTCGCGGATCTCTTCTGGAATGCCACATCCCGTATCTTTAATCCGGATTTCAACGAAATTGGAGTCTGGGGAGAGTAAGGTAATCCCTATCACGCCCTCACCTTTAATCGCATGACTTGCGTTGACTAGAATATTAAGTAATACCTGATTGATTTGCATAGGTTGGCAATACACATCTGGCACATTGGGCTCATAGTGTTTTTCTAGCGTGATATTGTATTTAATTTCGTTGTTAATGATTTTTAGTGTGGACTCAATACAGTTTTCTAAATTGGTGTAACTCCACTCTGAGCGATCCACATGTGAGAACTCTTTAAGGTTTTTGACAATTGACATGACGCGAGAAGAGCCTTCTAAAGACTCGCTAATCAATTCTGCCGTATCGTCCAAAATAAAACCGACTTGTCCTTGCTTAAGGATTTTGTGACACGACTCAATCAACACAGCATCCTGACTTTGATCTATTGTTTGAGTGATGTTTTTCAGTACTTTCTCCAGACTGCTGAAGTAATCATTCAGGGTTTGCAAATTGGAAGTAATAAAGCCGACAGGATTATTAATTTCATGAGCTATCCCCGCAGAAAGTTGACCAATTGAGGCCATTTTTTCCGATTGAATTAACTGTCCCTGGGCCTCTTCGAGTTTTTTGATCAACACTTTTTGAGATTGATGTTCCTCTTCAAGCTTTTGTGAAACACGTTTTAACTCCAATTGCTGACTGGCTTGAATCGTCACGTCATAAACGCATAAGCAAACATGTTCAATTGAGCCATCTTCACTATGGATCGGGATCACTTCGAGATCCTGATACATCTTGTCTTCTTCACCAGATACAGGGCGAGAGCTTTTAAACGGCAGCAAATGTGGCTTTTGCTCCCAGCTACTGAAACTAGAGGATTCAATAATCAGAGCGGTATCAATTTTGCGCTTTAAGTAATCAGCCGATTCAGGAAACAAATCGAGAATGTTTTTTCCTTGCATTGTTTCTTCAGCAAAAATGACACGTGACTCAAAATACTCATTCACTTTAACAATCACATAATCGTTTCGCACGATACACAACGCAAAAGAGAGTTGATCCAATAGTTCTGATAGCAATAAGCGACTCTTGGTCATACTCGTATCCTTACATCAACAACTCATCGAGATGTGCAAACACCTTCTCCAATTCATTATCGGCAAAACAGATAATGGTTTTTGCTGAAAAAGAGGCCTTCTCAACAAGAAAGTTAATCTCCATGATTAACGACAAACGCCATTGCAATAATGGCAAAGGTTGATGTTTGGGTTCAAATAGTACCGGAGGTTGAATCTTGGTTTTCAAGTCAATTTGTTGGCAAAGCCCTTTTAAACT
>JBOFIW010000203.1:0-2972 GCA_051650365.1 Vibrio sp.
GACGCACCAGATTTAGGTTCTGGCGCCGCAAGGTGTAAGAGTTCAAGTCTCTTCTTCCGCACCATTATTTGATGATATTAATCATCACTGCAGGTCTATCGCCAAGCGGTAAGGCAACGGGTTTTGATCCCGTCATCCCCTGGTTCGAATCCAGGTAGACCTGCCATTATCTCGATGAGTTGAGCATTCAAATCATCAAACAATTTGCGGAAGTGGCGAAATTGGTAGACGCACCAGATTTAGGTTCTGGCGCCGCAAGGTGTAAGAGTTCAAGTCTCTTCTTCCGCACCATAATTAAATCTGAAAAGATTTAGAGTGGCTACGTAGCTCAGTTGGTTAGAGCACATCACTCATAATGATGGGGTCACAGGTTCGAATCCCGTCGTAGCCACCATAATACAATTTGATGCATTTAACGCGGTGGTGGCGGAATTGGTAGACGCGCTAGCTTCAGGTGTTAGTGTCCTTCGGACGTGAGGGTTCAAGTCCCTCCTTCCGCACCAAATGTATCGGATTCTGCAGGTCTATCGCCAAGCGGTAAGGCAACGGGTTTTGATCCCGTCATCCCATGGTTCGAATCCATGTAGACCTGCCACTATTTCGATGATTCGAGCAATCGAGTTATCACTAAAATTTGCGGAAGTGGCGAAATTGGTAGACGCACCAGATTTAGGTTCTGGCGCCGCAAGGTGTAAGAGTTCAAGTCTCTTCTTCCGCACCATTATTTAAAGCAACGACGATCGTTGTGCAGAATACTGCAGGTCTGTCGCCAAGCGGTAAGGCAACGGGTTTTGATCCCGTCATACCCAGGTTCGAATCCTGGCAGACCTGCCATTATATTGATGATTTGAGAAGTCAAATTATCACTACAATTTGCGGAAGTGGCGAAATTGGTAGACGCACCAGATTTAGGTTCTGGCGCCGCAAGGTGTAAGAGTTCAAGTCTCTTCTTCCGCACCATATAAACAAACCTAGCTTAGGCTAGGTTTTGTTTTATCTGCATTTATTCTTTTCGATAAATGATTTAGCAATCAATCATCTATTAAGTCGTTAAGATTGCATCTGAGTTGAAAGTCTCCCATTTGCTTATTCCTTGAATCATCACTAAACCTTAGAACTCTCTTCCTAACACCTTATAAAACTCCCATCTCAATAATTTTATTATTCCCTTACCACAAAGGCCATATGCTTCTTATACAGTGCTTATTCGCATGGATTTTTACCCAATAAAAAACCCAGCTACTGCTGGGTTTTTTCCTATCAACTTGGACTAACCTAAAAGAGCTAGTGCTGAGTTGGGAGCCTGCTTGGCTTGTGCGAGGACAGAACTTGACGCTTGAGATAGGATCTGCGATTTAGTCAGTGCAGTCGTTTCTTTAGCAAAGTCTGTATCTTTGATTCGGCTCTTAGATGCATTCACGTTTTCGTTAATGTTATCTAAGTTGTTGATAGCATGGTTGAATCGGTTTTGGAATGCACCAAGTTCAGCACGATGGCTATCTACGTATTTCAAGGCTGCATCCACAATGGCCACACTCTCTTGCGCGCCACCCACAGTGGTTACATCCAGTGTATCAACGGTGACATCTTGCGCAGCACCAATACTCAACTCACCGGCCAGTGCACCACCAAAGGTTGCCGCACCATCGACTTTGTTGTTGTCGGTAAATAATTGCAATTTACCTTCTTCATCAACTGATGCTTTAATCATGTCGGTTTGGCCGTTGATGTAAGTCGCCAATTCTTCGATGTCATCCCCTTCTTTCGCATTAATCGAAATGGTCACATCGCCTTCACGTTTATCCTTCAGAGTGATGGTTAAATCGGTTTTACCCGCTTCCACACCCCAGCTCTTATCTTTGCCATTCGCCGCTTGATAAGTTTTACCACCCATCAAGACGTTATCACTGCGCATGTCTTTGATGTTGAGCATAACCGCTTCGCCGTTATCTGCACCAATTTGGAATGATTTGGTTGCGAAAGTACCGTTAAGCAGCTTGTTACCACCGAAAGAGGTGGTTTCGGCAATACGATTCAATTCATCATTTAGTGCACCGATTTCTTCTTGAATCGCAACACGTTCAGATTTTGAGTTTGAACCGTTGGCAGATTGCAGAGAGAGATCACGCATACGTTGCAGAATATTGGTCGTTTCATTCATTGCCCCTTCCGCAGTCTGTGCCATCGAAATGCCATCGTTAGCGTTACGGACGGCAACGTCTAAACCTCGGCTTTGCACATTTAAGCGGTTGGAGATCTGTAGACCTGCCGCATCATCTTTTGCGCTGTTAATTTTATATCCTGAAGATAAACGTTCCATCGACGATTGTTGTGCATTAGTTGCACTCGTCAAGTACCGTTGTGCTGTCATTGCTGACACGTTGGTGTTTACATTCACCGCCATAATGGTATCTCCTAATTGATTTTCCGACGTAGCGGAACTCCGAACGGTCTCCGACGTCTCGGAAAACCAAGCAGTTCTCTCAAAGTTACTTCTATTAGCGACTCGCTCGGTGAATCCTTTAGCAAAAAGATGTTTTTTTGTTCTAAATGCGTAGTAATGCATTCATCTTGGGAGGTATTACACAAATCATATGAAAATCAGGAAGGTTGACTTAAGTTTTACGATTAGCGGTCGGTGGATAAAATTAGACAACACATACGCAACACATCCCACAATGGTAAGAAATTAGCGAGAAGATGAGGCAGGAACAAAATACGGAAAAAAGAAAAGCCCCTTTTCCTTTGAGAGAACTGGGGCTAGTTGGTGGTAGCCATCGCCAATGTGGAGATCAAGAGAAATGAACACATTTCGGCTAACCGTTAGGGGCGCATGATTATGTTTGGTTAGTTGAGCAGTTTGAGTGAGAGAGCTCACCTAACATCCCACAACCATACTTTGCCAAAGTCCCTTCATTACATACTCACGTCTGAGCTCATTAATGAAGGTACTTGGAACTACTGCAATAACG
>JBOFIW010000204.1:0-3133 GCA_051650365.1 Vibrio sp.
TGTGTTGGTAATAGGTCGGGAAAACGCCAACGCTGTGCGACACTCCAAATGATGGTCAAAGGGATGATCAGTGCCGATGTTAATAATAACGAGCCGAGTAAACTTTTGTGAGGGAGGGTAGGAGAGTAACGACCAGAGGACTGCCACGTGCGGTAGCCACGAGTCACTAACCATTCGATTCCCCAAATCGTGCATAGAGTGAAACTGGCAAGCAATAGTAGTAGAACTGCACCGGAAGCCGCTCTTGGCAATAAACTTAAGTCTGGTGTGCTAAACCATTGCCAAACTAATACAGCAAAAGTGGGGGGAGTACTTGGTCCGAGTACTAAGCTAAAATCCACCACAGAAATGCCATAAGCCGCCACGGCAAACAGAGTAAAACGAATTTTGTGTAACCATTGAGGGAAAATAATTTTCCACCACATTTGCTGCTCTGAATAACCTAACGAAGCGCTGAGCATTTTCATTTTTGCCAAATTGAATTGCTGCAAAATAGGCAAACTGATCAACAAAATGAAGGGTACTTCTTTAAGAGCCAAAGCGAGGGTTAAACCTATTGCATAAGGGTCGTATACCAACCAAGTCGCGCCCAAACTATCTCCTTGGTAGTCGAATAGGCTATAAAGTAATCGTGAAAGCCAACCAGTGGATGAAAACAGAAACGCAAACCCAATCGCGAATGCAATGTGGGGAAGTGCGAGGAGTAGAGACAAACTATTTTCAATACGTTGCCATCGAGGATGAAACCAAAAACGTTGCAAAATCGCAAAACTGATCAACAGCGCCAGATAAGTGCTCAGCAGTGTTGAGCTGAGGGAAAGTAGTAAAGCGTATTCCACCCCTTGCCACTGCCAGACCTGATAAAACCCTTGCCATGAGAATTGTGATGAGCCAAGTGCTGGCAAATAACCTAGGGCGGAGCTTAGCACCCCCGCCAATCCCGGTAGAATTGGCGCGATGCAAATTACAATCAAGCCCCAGTAGGCAAATCTAAGCATGATTATCAACCATTACTTCAAGCTATTACCGTAGCGTTGCTGCCATTCTACTTCTAAAGCACTTTGCCAGCTTGGATGAGGCTCAGCGATGGAAGGAAAGAGAATGGTATTTTTTGCACTGCCTGTCAGATATTGAGATTTGAGTACTGAAGGATCACCCCATATGGCTAAATCACCTTTACGAGATTGCGCTTCTGCATCGAGTAGGAAGTTAATGGCCACTAGAGCTCCTTCCTTGGCGTTGGCGTTCCATGGGATTGCTAGAAAATGAATGTTGCTTAATGCTCCATTTTTCATTGCATAAGTTTGTGTTGTTGGAGCCAATTTACCTGTAGATTGCGCGGAAAAGACAGCGTTCGGGTTGAAAGTGATGGCGATATCTAATTGTCCATCATCTAACAGCTGTATCATTTGTGCAGAACCGGATGGAAACAGCTTTCCTTTATGCCATGCAACGGTATGCAGCTCATCCAAATATCGCCATAACGGTTGAGTTACTTGTTGAAATGTGGCTGGGTCGACCGGATGAGTTAACGCTGGTGAGTATTGAGTAAGTTCAATCAATGCCGCTTTTAAAAAACTGGTGCCGTGAAATTCAGGTGGCAGTGGATAGCTAATGCGGTTAGGGAAGGCTTTTGCATAGCTAAGCAGTTCTGCAAATGATGTCGGAGGGTTGTTCAGCAACTGCTTATCATGAATAAAGACTAATTGACCAACTCCCCATGGAGCTTCTAAACCTTCTGTGGGTTCGGAAAAATCGTTATCAACAGGGAGTTTTTGATCCACCATTTGCCAACTTGGTAGGTTTTCAACAAATGGGCCATACAATAACCCATTATTTTTCATAGATTTGAAGTTTTCACCATTTATCCATACGAGATCTACGCTACCTTGCTCATTTTTTCCGGCAACTTTTTCAGCTATTAACCGAGTGGTGGTCTCTGCAATGTCTGTGACTTTGACGTGTTGTAGTGTGACTCCATAGCGAGACTTGAGCAGGTCTGCCGACCAGCGCAAGTAGCTGTTGATCTCTTGGCTTCCCCCCCAAGCATGAAAATAGACCGTTTGCCCACGTGCTTTTTCAGTGATCTCTTCCCATGATTGTGCAGAAACGGTGAATGAAAGAGCGCACGCAGCGAGAAGTGTCAGCAGTTTTTTCATGAATTGTCCTTAATAATTCAATTCTATTGTGTATCTAGACCGAAGAATGGTTCCTTGTCTTTCATTATGAAGGAAAAAAATCAAAATGCTTGGTTTGCTTGTGCCAAGAGTGGAGACTGAAAATAAAAAAACGGCAACTCCATGAGCTGCCGTTATAAATAAGATATGCCTTAGAATGGGTTAGTTTACCCAGTCACGCAGAGTGAACGTTAGAGTGTGGACATCGCTCTTAAGAGTCAACGTGTCCTTAGTCAGAGTGATCTTGCTCCAGTCGGTCAAGGTTTGTGACACGGCTTGCTCTGTATCCATCACATCACCAATACACATTTTCATGGTCATGCCCATTTTTTCAATGCGGAATTGGTTATCTTTGAGTTCTGCTTTACCAAAAAAGTTGTTACAACCGGCGTTACCGCTGGCCATCATCTGTTCACCAATTTCTAAACGTGGTGCTTCATTGTGTTCGCTTTTCACCACATCTTTGCCATCAATTTGCGTGAGCTGCCAATTGTGGTGTTGAAGATCTTGAGTTGTGATTTGCACAGCATCACCATTGCTTGCACAAGCTGTCATCAATACAGGGAGGGTAATTGCGGCAAGTAATGATTTTGAACTAAGCTTCATAGTATTCACTCCGAATGTGGAAACCCGCACAGTATAGTGAATAAAACACTGTTTTTGTCAGCATAGGGTCATGGTTTATATGAAACTTTGAACCTGATCGCCTTGCAAGCCACTACGAAGTCAGTCGAAAAGGATATGTTAAACCTATGGAGCAATTGGAGTTTTTCAATATTGTCAGCCCCTGCATCGGGGTATGTAGTGTCGATGAGAAAGGCTATTGCAAAGGTTGTCTGCGTAAGCGTGAGGAGCGGTTTAATTGGCTAAGTATGACATCGGCTGAAAAGCTACATGTGATCAAGCTTTGTCGACAGCGTTATCGCCGAAAGCAGCAGGAGGGGCGTGGTCAAAAC
>JBOFIW010000205.1:0-5180 GCA_051650365.1 Vibrio sp.
CTAATTGAGGTGATGCCTCATGTTCAGTAACTTAAAGCACGTTGTGATGCTGATGTTACTGGCAAGTGCAGCGAGCTATGCGCTCGCTGCACCCGCTCCAGTATCTGATTTAAATAGCAACGGAACCGGTGGCTCTGCGAGTGGTGCGCGAAATTCTGAAATCGAACGCTTACTCGAAAACCGTAATCTCATGCAGTTGCAAATGCAAAAGCAACTTGATGATATGACACTTGAAGTCAATGAGTTACGAGGCCAAATTGAAAAAAACAACTACGACATGCAACAGATGTTGCAACGTCAACGTGAGCTGTTTGTAGAGCTTGATCGTTTGCGTGGTGAGATCAAGACACCTTCAACAGCAAGTCAAATTCCTGCGAGCAGCAGTGATGATGCCGCGCAAGGTACATTTAGTAGTGATGCAAATGAGCAAGCTGCTTATCAAAATGCCGTGGACTTGATCCTCAAGAAACGCGATTACGCAGGTGCGATCGCTGCGTTTAAAAAGTTTCAGGCCGACTACCCTAATTCGACCTTTACTGCCAATTCACACTACTGGTTAGGTCAGCTCTATTTTGCAAAGAAAGAAGATAAAGATGCAGCGAAAAGCTTTATTGCTGTCGTTTCCCAGCAAGATTCTAATAAACGGGCGGATGCATTAGTCAAACTGGGTGATATTGCAAAGCGTAACAATAACGCAGAGCAAGCACGCAAATTTTATCAGCAAGCTATTGATGAATATCCAGATAGTGCTTCTGCCAAGATTGCAAAAGAAAGTCTAAAGTAAATACAAGAGCTGCTTATGCGGCTCTTTTTGTTTCAGGATACGTTATTTTTGTTAGCTGGCAAAAAATGCATTTTAGGTATTTTGGGGCATCTTGTGTATGGGCTTTCAATTTTGCTTGCAGCTTTCTAGGGTGTACAATGCGCCGTCTATGGAAGTTGTGCAGAGCAAGAGCAATGAGCCACATACTCGATACTATAAATACGGTTTACCCCTTTCCCCCTAAGCCTATTCCTCTTACGGATGAGGAAAAACAAGCTTATATCGCTGAGATAAAACAACTGCTAGTTGAAAAAGATGCAGTGTTGATTGCTCATTATTATACGGATCCTGAAATCCAAGCACTTGCCGAAACCACTGGCGGTTTTGTTGGTGATTCTCTGGAAATGGCCAAGTTTGGTAATCGTCATTCAGCACAAACTTTGATTATTGCAGGTGTCCGTTTCATGGGGGAGTCGGCCAAAATCCTTACCCCTGAAAAGCGCATTTTGATGCCAACATTAGAAGCTGAATGCTCATTAGACTTGGGCTGTCCAGCCGATAAGTTCACCGAATTTTGTGATGCACATCCTGACCATACTGTGGTTGTGTATGCTAACACCTCTGCTGCGGTCAAGGCACGTGCGGATTGGGTGGTGACATCGAGTATTGCTTTGGAAATTGTGGAGCACCTTGATGCTGAAGGAAAACCGATTATTTGGGGGCCTGACCGTCATTTAGGTTCTTATATTGCCAACAAAACTGGCGCTGAGATGTTGTTATGGCAAGGTGAGTGCGTTGTGCATGATGAGTTTTCTGCTGATGCATTGCGTAAAATGAAGGCACTTTATCCTGATGCTGCGATTCTCGTACACCCAGAATCACCATCGAGTGTGGTTGAGTTGGCCGATGCTGTGGGTTCTACAAGCCAGTTGATTAA
This sequence comes from Vibrio sp., assembly GCA_051650365.1. GTDB lineage: Bacteria > Pseudomonadota > Gammaproteobacteria > Enterobacterales > Vibrionaceae > Vibrio. The sequence continues at coordinate 1,701 of JBOFIW010000205.1, forward strand.
AGCAGCGAAAGCTTTACCACAGAAGAAGATGATTGTGGCCACGGATAAAGGTATCTTTTTTAAAATGCAGCAAATGGTGCCGGATAAAGAGCTGATTGAAGCGCCTACGGCTGGTGCTGGAGCCACATGTCGCAGTTGTGCTCATTGTCCTTGGATGGCGATGAATGGTTTGAAAGCGATTACTAAAGCATTGCGTGATGGTGGTAAAGAGCACGAAATTTTTGTCGATGAAGCACTTCGAGTTAAGTCGTTGATACCACTTAACCGTATGCTAGAGTTTGCCGAGCAACTCAACGTAAAAGTTAAAGGTAACGCATAATGAAAAATGCCCATCATTTGATGGGCATTTTTCATTGAGTGAAGCTATTTTACAGGCTTATTGGGTTTTATTGCGCTTCAGCTAAATTGACACCACGTTGTGTGATGCCACACAGCATCATCGGTATGGCATTATAGATCTCAGCAAATTGCTCTAAGCCAGTAAATCCTTGTTCATAAAGGGTTGCAATCGAGGTTTCAGGATCGTAGAGCATACTTAAAGAAAGCAGCACGCCGCCAAGTAGCGTGTTATCAGCGCTATTTTCTGGCATCAACACCTCCCAATCATCGCGAGCTAATTGCCAGCCTTGCAACATCCCTTCACAGAAATCACGAACATTTTGGTTCACGATCTCTGCTTCATCTAATAAATATCCAGTTGGCCATTGCCAATCACCTTCAAGCAGCTGTGGCCTTGTTTCATTCCACAGAGAAATGATGTGCTGGAAGTAGTTTTCTAATTGTTCTGCATTGGAGAATGGGGCGACTTCTTCACCGCCCCATAAGAATGGCAGCCATTCTTCGGGAGGTAATACGTTGGGACAGCATGCCATTGCCGTAACAAAACCTACGGTTTTAGCTTGGTTGAGTAATTTATCTTCTAATTCCGGCAGCAGCAGGATGTCGTGTAAGGTTTGCATGAAGTTCTGGAGCTCAATAAAAATCAGTGTGGTAATTCTATCTGGAAACGAGGGTGAGAGCATCCGCTTGTTTAGTCATAGCAGGATAATGTCTCTTTTGTGTAAGAGCGTTTTAGTTCGATTGGGTATTGTTGAGCGATTAGCTCTGTACATTCACACAGTTCAATGAAGTTACCTATGTTTAAGGTTCTCACTCACATAGCGTTGAAACGTCATGTTGTTTGAATAGAGATAGTGCGAAACTAGGTGCAAAAACATACAGAAAACAGCGCTGGATGGAATTCTTTCGCTATAATTTTTGTAAACAAAAAGTAATTCAGTTGGTTATGGCTATTCGTTCCTCGCTCAAAAAGAAAAGTATAATTGCGCTCACTATTTATTTAGCTTTTTTCCTCGTTATTGTGGGAACACTGAGCTATTGGGGATTGGAGGTTCCTTTTCGTAACGAATTGAAAAACAATTTGACGTTGCGAGCGGAATTGCTAGCGACCCAAGTTAGAGAGCCATTGAATAATTCAATTGGGGTCTTACAAAGTGTCACCAGTATAGGTAAGAGTGCACACGATAAAAAAGAACAAGAGCGAATGTTACGTTCGCTCTTTTCTGTCGTTGGCGGCGTAATTATCAGTGGCGGTTTGTGGCCTAATCCTGATTTAGCCACTTCTCTACAGCCACGTTACGACAGTCTGTTTTTCAATAAAGCAGTAGATGGGCAAGTAGATCAACTTATCTCTTGGAATAATCCACAAGCGGGAGGTTATGACAAAGAGAGTTGGTACCTTTCTGCTGAAAATGAAAAGGAAGGACTCTATTTTTGGTCGCCAGTGTATGTGGATGCCTATACTCAAGTTGAGATGATCACGGTTTCTACTCCTTACTATCGAGATGGACTGTTTGCTGGTGTTGCGACGGTTGATTTATCGTTAGAGGGGTTGATTAAGTTCATTGCTGAGACTGCCGAACAGTACAATCTTGGTGTAAATCTTAAAGATGCATTTGGAGTGGAGATCGTTTCACATAAATTCCGTATTTATGAAAATGCACTAATCAGCTATTACAATTTTGGTGAATTTAATTGGCAAATTGAGGTGGTCAATGCCACTCACCATGTGGATGAAATCATTTTTAACTTAATCATCAATATAGAAAAAAGGTTAATGCCAATCCTTTTATTGTGTGTGATGGTTGGATATTTCTTGCTTAGACACTATTGGATCCGCCCGATTGTGATGATTGCTAAAAGAGTCAGTGAGTCGAGAGAGGGGGAACTCATTGATATACGTTACAAATCCCAAGATGAAATTCGTCATTTGATCGATACTTTCAATCAAAAAACCATTTATTTAGAAGCGGAAAAACTTAAAGCACAAGCTTCAACTAAAGCCAAAAGTGCATTTTTGGCAACGCTTTCCCATGAAATTCGTACGCCGATGAATGGTGTACTTGGTACTGCCCAAATATTGCTCAAAGATGACCTCACAATAAAACAGCGACAGCATTTAACCAGTCTCTATGAGTCGGGAGAGCACATGATGACCCTGCTCAATGAGATTTTGGATTATTCGAAAATTGAGCAAGGTAAGTTCGAGCTGGATAACAGTCCTTTTCCACTGCGATCTATCATTGGTAGTATCAAAAGTATTTACTCTAGTCTTTGCTTTGAAAAAGGGCTTAAATTTCAGCTGAACTCAGCGATTATTGACTCGCGATGGTACTACGGTGATAAAGCACGCTTGCGGCAGATCATTTTCAATTTACTGAGTAATGCGGTCAAATTTACGGAAAAGGGCTTTGTTACGGTTAGTTTAACGGAAGAGGCTACCAAAGAAGGGCATTATTTAACTATCAAAGTTCAAGACAGTGGGATTGGTATTGCGAAAGAGGCTTTGGAGCGTATTTTCCAACCTTTTGAACAAGCTGAATCACACACTACGCGACGCTTTGGCGGGACAGGACTAGGGCTTGCAATTGTTAAACAGATTGCTGCATTGATGGGGGGAATGGTTTCAGTACAAAGTGATGTGGGGCTAGGAACTTGTTTTGACGTCAGAGTTAAATTGGCGATTACAGAACCTGTCAAAGAAGAATATAAGCCGATAAAAGCTAAGACGTATCCTGGTTTACGAGTGCTGATTGTTGAAGATAACCGCACGAATATCATGATTCTTGAGGCGTTCATGCGTAATAAAGGTTTTGATTGCCATAGCGTAACGGATGGCGAACAAGCCATTACCGTGTTACAAAATGATCAATTTGATTTGGTATTGATGGATAATCACATGCCACTTAAGGATGGTATTCAGGCTACACGAGAAATTCGTCAACTGCCTTTACCGCAATCCAATATTCTTCTATTTGGCTGTACTGCTGATGTGTTCAAAGAAACACGTGAAAGAATGATCTCGGCGGGAGCGGATGACATTATTGCTAAACCCATTGCAGAACATGAGTTAGATTTAGCTCTTGAGCAACATTATGATCGCCTCTATCAATTCCATCCGGAATGCTTATCCGAACTGGC
>JBOFIW010000206.1:0-3229 GCA_051650365.1 Vibrio sp.
TGCGGGCAAAGTGGAGCAAGTACTGCAAGAATGGAATATTAAGAGTAATTACCACGGCGCAATTGCTATGCAGTACGCGCAAACCAAATACATGCCTGCTCGCTTGCGAGTGTTTATTGATTTTGTGCTCGAACACCTCAGTCCCAAGCTCAATGGTAAGGAATCTAGATGCTAAAACGCATTCATCATGCTGCGATCATATGTTCGGATTATCCACGCTCTAAGGCGTTTTATACGGAAATTCTGGGCTTGTGCGTTGTGGCAGAAAACTACCGTGCAGCGCGAAATTCTTACAAACTGGATTTGGCCTTGCCCGATGGTTCGCAGATTGAGTTGTTCTCTTTTCCCAACGCGCCAGAACGGCCAAGTTTTCCTGAAGCACAAGGGCTGCGCCATTTGGCGTTTGTGGTGGATGATGTGGCTGAAATAAAAGCTCAGCTAGAGCAAAAAGGCGTGAGTGTGGAGCCGATCCGAATTGATGAATACACAGGCAAAGCCTACACCTTTTTTGCTGATCCGGATGGGTTGCCACTTGAGTTGTATCAAGCCTAAAAATAGGCCAATCGAAATTGGCCTGTATTTTTTATTTACTTATCCATTAGCTAAAAGCGATTTTCAGCTTAGCAATACGACTCACCAGTAACCCATCAAGCAGCTGAGCCAACACAATCGTCGCTCCCGCCAGTGGGAATACCACGCCAATCACCAGTAACGTGGCTAAGCCTGCTTTCCAGATCCCATCTTGCTCAAAACGTGGGGGAACACCTAGCCGAGCTTGACCGGTTGGTCGGCGCAGCCACCACATCACCACACCCGAGATAGAGATCAGAATGAAAGCGAGGCAAAACAGCACGTTGGCTATTTTGTTCCAGACACTTAAATCCCCCTGATGCAGCGAAACCCCCGCCGCCATTGCTTTGGCAAACAGTGAGTAATCTAGCCAAGTGACTTCGGTTAGCAACGCACCAGAATATTGGTCAAAATGCGCGGTGCGATCATCACGTGGATCGGCAATATCGCCTGCCATGGTATTGGCAGAAACGGTATAAACGCCCATTTCCCCACGCGGAAAAGCAACGCGGTACTGCGTAAAACCCAGAACCTTGGCTTGAGCAATCACTTGATCGATACCGAATTGAGGATTAACCGCAATTGCATCATGCTCCCCCCCATGATGATGCGATTGCGGCACTGGCGTTTGTTCCAAGTTCCAAGGCATCTCTTTTTCTGATCCATGGTTTAAATCCGCATGCGTGAGTACCGATTGCGGTTTTTCTCCCCAAGTGTAGTAAGTCGGAAAGGTATTCCATGCCTGCACCAGTTTTCCGCCCCAAATGCCCGCCCAAGAGAGACCGGAAATCAGGAAAAACAGCAGCACTAATGAGAGAATGCCGCCTAAGTTAGCGTGCAAATCACGCCAGAAAATTCGCGCGCCACTGCCCACTCGGATTTTGAGAAACCCCGCTTTACGCGCACCATCCAGCGGCAGCCATAAATAGATGCCACTCACGAGCAAAATCATCCCCAAACTCGCCGCGACTTCAATCAAATAGTCGCCCCAATCGCCAATCAATAAAGTGCCATGAATGCTGTTCGCCCATTCATACCAACTTTCACTGCGATCGATGCTACCCAGAACAGTTGCGCTGTAAGGGTTTACGGTAACAAAGCGGGTCGAACCATCACTCAAACGCACTGAGAAACGGTTGGCTAAGTTAGGCAAAGGCGCAGGAATAAACTGGGTAACTTGCGCTTCTGGATACGCATTTTGTACTGCGGCAAGCTGCTGAGAAACGGGCATTACCTGTGTTTGTGGCGTCACTTTTAGCACATCGGTATAGCGGGCTAGTTCAATTTCATCATCAAACAACATGACCAAGCCCGTCAGTGCCAACATCAACATAAAAGGCACTACAAACAGTCCTGCATAAAAATGCCAACGCCAAGTGAGAAAATAGAGGGTTTTACGACGCGCAGCCGCCGTCGGTTGAGGTTTAATAACGGTACTCAACGTATTTATTCCTTTTTTAAACGCAAATTATCCCTTCGATCGAAAGACCAAATGGGATATGAGCGTGTGACTTTACTAAATGGTTTTATTGTTATTGGGAAATGAATTCAGTTAAGCCACAGGCGGAGCACGCGGGACAGCACTTTCAAAACGGACACTTAGAGCCAAAAAAGTGTAGCCATCTACTTGTGCTGTCGTTTGTCGAATTGGAAGTCGTGTGGTTGGAAGTTCGGTGTAATGAAAATTAGAGAAATGGGCAAACGGACACGGTTTACTGTGCTGAGTTTGCGGTTTGCCATCTTCAATTTTGACCAGTTCAAAACCATTGATGGTACAAAGTGTTGCCCAAACGCCCGCCGCATTGCCGTGCGCATTCAGCACAGGCATGATCGAAACCAGCAACCAGCTAAGCAGGCTAAGTTTCAGCATCAAACGGTGAAAGGTAGGGTGTGGATTCATAGCAACACTCTTTATGAATTAAACACTACTATAACCATTAGTGATAATCATAACAGTGTGCCACACCGAATTTTTAACAATAGCTCCATTTTACTTACAAAGAAATTGAGCAGATCAAGTGCAACGTTTTATCGAGATTAACTCGAACGTTAGTCAGACCCATTGCACTTACTCCGTCTAAGCTCATACGACTGGGGTCAGCAATACTCACTCCCATTGAAACAGTTACCACTTGATGATAGGCCTGTGACGCATGAGTAAGGTTGAGCCGCTATGGATGCAAATCGGATACGTCCAAGCTTGCGTAAACACTTGTACCGTGACATCACCACAGAATGGTCATCATCTACAATCAGGATACCCAGCAAAATCTCAGCATTATCTCCCATCATGATGCTACCTGTAACGTTCGCATAGGTGATTGAATAATATTGTCGGCTTGTTTGGAATCTAACCATTTCAAAGCTTATTTGAACCATATAGTTTCTGGCACTCGACCGTTAGATAACAGGGATGATCTTACTCCCAAAAGGTTACCCCCTCCCTCAGTGGAATGAGCGAGGTATGACAAAGGGAGTTGAGTGAACTGGGTTGATCAAACATCGGTTGATGATTTAGGGAACAAAGACAGTAAAAAGCCCCAACTCTCGTTGAGGCTTTCTTTCGTAAGATTTTGCAAAAAATCAGTTCAGATCAAACTGCACACCCTTCACTAACCAATCATCTGCCCAAATTTTCAGTTGTTGAACTTGGCGGCCA
>JBOFIW010000207.1:0-5060 GCA_051650365.1 Vibrio sp.
AAAAAGGAAAATTCCGCTCACCTTGGAAATTCATCATGGTCGATGAGTACCAAGATATTTCGCCACCGCGTTTGCGTTTGCTGCAAGCGCTCTGTGATCAAAACCAAGGGCAATGTAATTTGTTTGCGGTGGGAGATGATTGGCAATCTATCTATCAATTTGCCGGTTCAGATGTGAATTTGACCACGGGATTTGCCACGCGTTTCCCTCGCTCGACGGTACATCATCTGGATACGACTTACCGCTTTAATGATCAAATTGGTGCGGTTGCCAACCGATTCATTCAGCAAAACCCATATCAACTCCCTAAAACTCTGAACAGTTTTAAAATCCAAAAGCAGAAAGCGGTCGTATTGGCATCGAATAATTCGGTTGAAAAGATCTTGGATGAGGTCAATCGTGCAACTAATAAACTCAAAACCGTACTGCTGCTTGGCCGGAATCACTACCATAAGCCTGAGTTTTTGAAAGATTGGCAAAATCGTTACCTTTCACTCAAGATTGATTTTATGACTTGCCATGCTAGTAAAGGTCAAGAAGCGGATTTTGTGATTATTTTGGCTGTTGATGATGGTCAATTCCCCGCACGAGTAAAAGCGTTGCATCTAGATAGCGCATTGAGCCAAAGTGAAGACGACTTTGCTTATGCGGAAGAGCGACGTTTATTTTATGTGGCACTCACCCGCGCCAAAGAGAAAGTGTGGGTGACCTACAACGGCAACGGATCCAGTTTTGTACAAGAGTTATTGAACGATGACTATCCGGTTGTTCGGCAGAAATAAAAACCAGCCAGTAACGTGAAAAAGTAAGTGACAAGTTTTCACTGACAGCGCTCAATCTCAATAGACCCTGCCTTATGGTAGGGTTCTTTTTTAAGGCGACGGCATTCTGCTAGTTATGTGAATAATTGATGTAAATAATATTTTAATTTATTGATTTCATTTCATTAATGATTAAGTCTTATTTCTGATGTTTGCTGGTAAATCTATTCCTACCTACACTTATCGAGAAAGATAACAGCCTAATGATTCTTGTTGAGTGATCTGACTTTCGCTTAAGTCATCACTAATACAGTCAGGGAGTGAACGGGTGGGATTCCGGAGGTTTACATGAAACTCAGCTATATGGCGATGACTGCCATTGTGATCGCATTTGCACCACAAATACTGGCGGCTTCTCAACCGCATAACCAAGGCTCATATGTGAGTGGAGTGCTCAAGGGCAGGCAGGCCGCTGAGTTTCGTTTACCGACAAATGCGCAGTGGGTGAAAAGTTTTCCACTCACAACGGATGGCATGCAAGCCAAGCGTTACCAACAGCATTTTGCTAATGCGATCATTTTTGGTGGTGATATCAGTGTGATCACCGATGCCAATGGCAGAATCGCCAGTGTGGTTGGCCGTCCCTATGAGAATTTGTTGTCGAGCAACGAAGTTAAGCTTCGCTCCGATGTGGCCAAAGGGATCGTTGTCATGAAGATTGGGGGGCATGGCCAATGGAAAACCGATCTTTACATTAACCCTAACAATGGTTTGTTTTTCTATATTGTTGAGAATCAACGTGTTGATGGTCGTTGGTTTTACTGGATTGATGCGGAAAGTGGTGAAGTACTTAATGTCTATGATGGCTTAACGCATGGTAGTGGCACTGGTGTTCAAGGCGATACAAAAGATCTTACTGAACTGACTACATTCAACCGTGGCAGTTATGAAATGCTCTCGAATAATGGTCGTTTAACCACCTACGATGCAGGAGGAAGAAGCCGATTACCCGGCAATCTTGCCATCGACGACGATGATAACTGGGTAACATTAGGAAGAATCTCTCCGGGACAGGCTGCTTTAGTGGATGCTCATTTCTTTGCCAACATAACCGACAACTATTTCCGTGATGTTCTATCGTTTGATTGGGTGCAGCACTATCCACAAGGCATGGTTTCTAGCGCTCACGTTAAAAGAGATTACAACAACGCTTATTGGAACGGTGTTCAAATGGCGTATGGGGATGGGGACGGGATCACTTTTGTTAATCTTTCTGGCGATTTGGATGTTGTAGGGCATGAACTTTCCCATGGATTAACAGAGGCAACCAGTGCTTTGATTTATCAAAATGAATCCGGAGCTCTCAATGAAGCCTTTTCCGACATTATGGGAACCAATATTGAGTTTTATTATGGTAGTGGTAACTGGACGATCGGCGAAGACATCACCCCGAATTCAAACGGGATCCGTAACATGGCAAACCCCGGCGAAGATGGAGACCCCTCACACTACAACGAACGTTATACCGGTACGGCTGATAATGGTGGAGTACATACCAACAGTGGCATTATCAACCATTGGTACTACTTGTTAGTGAATGGAGGGCAGAATTCGAATAGTGAGTTTTCATCGGGCACAGATGTTGCGGGCATTGGCCTAACGGCAGCAACACAAATTGTGTACCGTGGTTTTACGATTCTTCCACCTAATGCAGATTTTTGTTTTGCGCGTAGTTCAACCGAAGCGGTATCGGGTATTTATTCCTCTAACGTACTTGATGCATGGGATGAAGTCGGTGTATCTCAATTACTTTGCTCTGGCGGCGGTTCGGGAAGCAGTGCTGGGGATATCACCATTTCTAACGTAAGCAGCAAAATGATCAAAGGTGTGAAATTTCAAATCAGTTGGATGACCGATGTCGTCTCATCAACGGAAGTTACCTTTAGCTGCTGTGGAACTTATGTGAAAAATGAGCAAGTGACCAATCACACATATAACTTCAATGGAACCAAAGGGGTGAGTTACGAATATTATGTAACCTCGAAAGTTTATGATTCCGCAGGAAATGTAACTTCAACCGCTACCGCGGGTCCATTTGTTCACCAAAATTAATATGTAAACAATAAGACCTAGTCAAAGGTCTTATTGTTTATCTCTGTAGCTGAGCCAATCTACATATCATGAGGCGGTTTATACCCTGTGAGCATACCTTGCACGTAAGAATAGCCCGTGAATTTAGACATAAACATCACTGCAGTGACATGGACGGCAACAGCAGCCATGGTCAGATTAGCTAAGGTTTCATGCACCTCTTTAATCCAGTCTTCACCCCAAAACAGATCCCACTCATTCATCCAACCCGATAAACCGGTGGCGAGCAGTAAAATCCACATTGTCCAAATCATAATCGCACCAGCAGGGTTATGCCCAGTGTGGTTATCTTGTTTGGTTCGTACCACTTCTTTAATGTGATCAATGGCTTTGGGAATGGATGGTGTAAAAGCAGTTAACCGAGCTGGGGAGTGAGTGATTAACCCCCAGCCTAAACGCAGGATAACGACTCCCATAACCATATAACCGACCCATTCGTGTGAATCACTGCCTTCTTCAATGGCAAAAAAATTAGCCAAGAAAAGGACGACAACCAACCAATGCGTTACTCGAACAAAAAGATCCCATGTGTATGGTTTAGCCATCTTTTTCCTCTTTCACCTTTTCCATATTGGTTGGATTGAAATAAATTTCGACGCGTTTGCTGTCTTTATCGTGTCCATAAAGCTCGTAACAACCCGTTTTGGTGACTTTAAAGACTTTAATTTTGTAGCCCATTTCTTCGACTTGCTGCTGAGCTTGTTCAAAAGGAATCCAACTGCTTTCGGGTTCTGTTGTGCAAGTCGGGTCAGCGAATGCTGCCGCAGAAACTAAGCCAAGAGAAGTAACGAACAGACGAGAAACTTTGAGTGGTGACATAATGCGCTCCTTTACGTTATGCATTGATCTCATCCTACCGATTCAAGCTTAATGAATGCTTAAGAGAATAGTTAGAGGAGAGGCAGAATTGAACTTAGTAAGCGTAGCGCAATAAAAAAGGTTTGCCTGAGCAAACCTTTAAATCAACATGAGCGAATATTTACAGTAGGATCCGCGCCCAAGTAAAGGCGGCAAAACAGAGCGAAACAAAAACCGCCGCAGAGCCAATATCTTTAGCGCGCCCACTTAATTCGTGGTGTTCTGAGCCAACGCGGTCAACCACAGCCTCAACGGCTGAATTGAGCAATTCTGTAATAACAATCAGTACTAGGCATCCCACCAGTAAGACTTGCTCTACTTGGGTTACAGGCAGAAAAAAAGTCAAGATTGTGAGCGGTAACGTTAAGGCGACTTCTTGGCGGAATGCGGCTTCATTTTTCCAAGCAGCAGCAAATCCTTTCATTGAATATCCGGTCGCGTAAACTATTCGAGCAAGACCAGTACGAGAGTGTTTCATAGTTTGTATACATGTTGTGTTGGTTTTTAATGGCTATGGATTATAAAGGTTTACATCGAGCTGCCAACCAATTAACCCTATTTTCAATCAAGTTTTTTGTTCTTAAGTGTTTGTTAAGTTGGCCTTGCAATTCTTAACGATGAATGAGAATGAACTAAGGAAAGCAGGATAGTTTTGATTTTGTCACTCAATGAGTTTTATTTTTTATGTTGGGCACTTTCACTTTTTACATGTGACATGAAACCTGCTGAGAAAATTAATTAACCTCGAATGTATATTAATAATTACAAATTGTTACTTATTTTGTAGGCCTTTTTTAAGGCCATAATAGTGAGAATATATTTAATATAAGAGGTTAAATTTTCATTTCTACATAATTTTAGTTCAAAAATATCTGATGATGAATTGATGCTTTTTATTTGGATGGCAAATAATAGGGACAGTGCTATGAAGTATCGTGTTTTATTGGTTGCGGCCATGTTCAGTGTTGCTGCACCAATGGCTCATGCAGCAAAAAGTAAATTGGAAACGTACGGGGATATCGCACAATATGGGATTCCTCTTACTGCGGGATTAATTACGGCTATTCACATGGATGGTGAGGGCATGATGCAACTGGCTGAAGGTGCATTTTGGACAGCGGCGACTACTGAACTCCTTAAAGCCTCCATTGATGCAGAACGGCCTAACGGCGGTACCGAAAGTTTTCCTTCAGGTCATACTTCATCAGCCAGTCAAGGTGCCGCTTATTTACAGTTTCGTTATGGTTCGGCATATGGTGTACCCGCTTATGCAGCCGCGGCTTTGGTGGG
>JBOFIW010000208.1:0-1612 GCA_051650365.1 Vibrio sp.
GATGACAATTTTCATGAGATCTGCCTCCTCAAAGGTTATGTCATTACCGACTAGTGCAGCTAAGGCCGCTTCGCTGAGTAGTAATACTTTTTGGGCTCCCTCAGGAGCAGGGACATGTATTTTTAACTGACCAGATTGACGTTGCGACCAGAGTTGTGTATCGACGAGATAGATGTAATTGATCTCACCAAGTTCGGCAGGCCACTTTCGATTCAGTAAGTTTAGCCACCATTGCGCACGAGAAAATCCCTGTACGCCAGATAAACGTTTGGGTTGATTGATTTTTTTGGATACGATTGCTTCACGAGTGGCTAAAGCTACGTCCAGTGAATTAGGATAACTCTCTGCAAATGGGTTATTAAACTGTCCATCGTAAGAGCAAGCCAACGTTGGTTGGCTTGCGGCATACCATAAGACAAGAATGATCCCGAAGTGCCAACACTGCACCATCTTGATCTCCTTGTTAAGGGGTAACGATGTTGAACCAGAAATTGAACTTATCCAGCATTTCTACAAAGTCTTTGAACACTTTTTGATTGCCTTTAAGCTCAATATCACCATCCGCAATTGCTTTTTCTAAGGTGACGTTACCTAACTGCACATCATCTAGCGTTGCTTTTGTGAGTGTAAGGGTAACGTCTGCCTTCTTCGCTTGTTTACGAGTATGGTTGAGCACTGAGTTCTCTACGTATAGAGTGTATTGCTCATTTAGATCGGTAAAGTTGATATTGATTGCGAAGGTTTTGCCGGCCGCTTTTTCTGGCAACATACGCACTGAGAGATAATCAAACAGCATTTCAGGTGGCATATTTTTGATAATGTCAGGCGAGGCGGTATTCGTTCCTCCTGTTTGCGGCACGCCATTTCTTAGCTCATAGGCACCTTGTAGGTAGACTGAACGCCATGGGCCAGACTCTGCTTGGTAACCGAGCTGCTCATAAGTATCGGCTAACAGTGCTTTGCCTCTTTTACTTTGCGGGTTAGCAAACACCACGTGCTTCAATGCTTCTGCGACCCAGCGATAGTTACCCTTGTCAAAATCTGCCTGTGCTTTATCTATGACCGCACTTTCTCCACCCATGTATTCCACATACTTAATCGCGGCATTGCTTGGTGGTAAGTTGTTAAGGTCAGAAGGATTGCCTGAATACCAACCCATGTAGCGCTGGTATACCGCACGGCTATTGTGGCGCAAAGTGCCGTAGTAGCCACGAGTACTCCAGTTTTTCTCTAACTCTTTGGGGAATTGGATAATTTCAGAAATTTCAGAGCCGATATAACCTTGGTTCATTAAACGTACGGTTTGGTCGTGGGTGTACTTGTACATATCGCGTTGCTGCTTGAAGTACTTCACGATCTCTTTTTGTCCCCAAAGTGGCCAATGATGACTTTGGAATTTAACTTGAACATCATCACCCCACATCTCAATGGTTTCATTGAGATAGGAAGACCATTTCAGCGCATCACGTACTTGAGCTCCACGCAATGTTAAGATGTTGTGCATGGTGTTGGTGGAGTTTTCCGCCATCCAGAGTGCTTTTTTATCAGGGAACCAAGTGTTGAATTCTGTCGGAGCCTCAGTACCTGGTGTGTATTGGAATACCATGCGGAC
>JBOFIW010000209.1:0-7017 GCA_051650365.1 Vibrio sp.
CTTCCAGATCATTTGGCAACACGATCAAGCCGATTGCGATGTCATCTTCAAATTGATAGTGGGCGAGGAGTTGCCCAGCACTGCGCCAGTGTTCACCAAGGGCACGCTCAAGAATCACAGGTTCCTCATGGCTAAGTGGCGTATTGATGTTGCCTTTGACTATGTACATTGCACGCTTATTGATGCCACGATACTTGGCGCGAGCGACAGTTTCTTGCCCTGTGTAACAACCTTTGGTAAAGCTGATTCCATTTACTGCTTGTACGTTGAGCGCTTGTGGAATGTGTTCATTCTGAGCGTTTTGCGTGACCACTGGTACGGCTTCTTCAATATCCATGCGTGTCCATAGGGCTTGCTCAACACACAGACCTTGCCAAGCATTCACGTACTGCTCCGCTTGTTCAGCAGTAACCAGCAGTAGCCAACGCAGCTCACTAATGCGTACAGCGGTACCCCCTTCGATACGACGTACATCACCAGTTTGCTCGGTCAAGCTATCAATCCAAGCGTTGGCTTGGCTACCCATCAAACCTAATGCGATATCGCTGCTCTCGGCAATGGTTACTTTGGAGAAGATGGCGTATTTCTTCAGCTCGCGTAATTCGACTTCAATCGCAGATTGAGGTTGGAACATTGCGTAACCATCGTTGTGATGGAATAAACGAAACACAGACCATACCTTGCCTTTAGCATCACAGTGCGCACCAAAGGTGACTTGCTGCTCTTCTAAAGAAACCACATTGCAGGTGACTTGCCCCTGTAGGTAAGATTTTTTATCTGCGCCAACCATAGTGATGGCTCCCCATGCGGTGAGATGCGTCAGCATCAACTCAGGTAGGGGATCGTGAGAAGAAAGATTGATCACTGAAAAACGATTTTGCCAGTCCATGTTGTTCACCACTGAGGAAAAAAGTCTCGCTATGTTAATCTGGATCAACTTTTTTGTCAGCTTGAACAGGGACTGTGACTGAGTTACTAGTTGTATGTCGATGCCCTTGTTACACTTCGGGGCAAACAAAAACCATAAGGTGAGGAATACTGATGTACACCGCTGAACAAAAAGCGCGAATCAAATGGGCATGCCGTCGTGGTATGTTAGAGCTTGATGTGGTCATCATGCCATTTTTCGAAGAGTGTTTTGATTCACTGACTGAATCAGAGCAAAGCGACTTTGTGGCGTTACTGGAAAGCGACGATCCAGACCTTTTCTCTTGGATTATGGGGCATGGTCGCTGTGAAAATTTAGGCCTAGCTGCGATGGTGGATAAGATTGTCGCTCATAACCTCAGCAAAGTCCGTTAAGCTGATTTTTACTTCATCCTATTACGCTCAGTTCATCGCACTGTTAATTATGATGTTGATGCTCTGGGCGTTATTCGTTTCTTCCATTCCTCTTGTATTAGTTCCCTTTTTTACCGTTTGGATTTGGCGTGGTCATCGCCTTGGTCAATGGATGCCTGAAAATCTCGTAGGTGAAGTTGATCTCACTTTTTCAGGCTCGTTAGAGCAAGATGGTCAGCGTTCGACATTCCATACGATCCACACACTCTATGCGCCACTTTTTGTGACCTTACAAGGCCAAGGCAAGCGTTGGTTTATCTGGCGTGATAGCTGTGATGAAGCTACCTATCGGCAGTTGTTAGTGAGATTAAAACGGGAGCTCAATGGCTCCCGTGATAATGCGCAGATCTCTTGAATGCTGTTTCAAGCGGAGAGATCATTATTTTTCCGGCACTAGAATAGTTGGACCACTGTCTGCGAGCTGTTCTGGGTAGTCCAACGTGTAGTGTAATCCTCGGCTCTCTTTCCGCTGCATCGCACAGCGAACCATTAATTCAGCCACTTGCAGCAAATTACGCATCTCGAGCAAGTTATTGGAGACACGGAAGTTGCTGTAATACTCATGCGTTTCTTGTTGTAGCAGTTGAATGCGGCGCATGGCACGCTCTAAACGTTTATTGGTACGCACAATCCCCATGTAATCCCACATAAATAGACGCAGTTCGTGCCAGTTATGTTGCAGAACGACCTCTTCATCTGAGCAAGTCACTTGGCTTTCATCCCAAGCCGGGAGTGATTGGGGCATGCTTGCTTTAGGGAGTTGGGCGATGATGTCTTGCGAAGCTGACCACGCGTACACCACGCACTCAAGTAGAGAGTTGGAGGCCATACGGTTCGCCCCGTGCAGACCTGTGTAGCTCACTTCACCAATCGCATACAGTTGTTTGAGGTCGGTTTGGCCTTGTGGGTTAACCATCACTCCACCGCAAGTGTAGTGCGCGGCGGGGACAATCGGAATTGGCTCTTTGGTCATATCAATCCCCAAATCCATCAAGCGTGAGTAGATGGTTGGGAAATGTTTTTCGATAAAATCTGCCGGTTTATGGCTGATGTCCAGATACATACAGTCCGCACCTAAACGCTTCATTTCGAAGTCGATGGCGCGTGCCACGATATCACGCGGAGCCAGCTCGGCACGTTCATCGAAATCCGGCATAAAGCGGCTACCATCTGGGCGGCGTAAATAGGCTCCTTCACCACGCAGGGCTTCGGTCAGTAGGAAATTACGTGCTTCTGGATGATACAAGCAAGTTGGATGGAATTGGTTGAATTCTAAGTTAGCAACACGGCAACCAGCACGCCAAGCCATGGCGATACCATCACCAGAAGAAACATCAGGGTTAGAGGTGTATTGATACACTTTAGATGCACCACCAGTAGCTAGCACCACAAATTTCGCGCGAATCGTTTCCACGTGTTCGGCATTGCGGTTCCATACATATGCCCCAACGACTTTGTTGGCATCACCACCGATTTTATCTTCAGTGATCAGGTCGAGCGCATTGTGCCGTTCCAATACGGTAATGTTGGGATGGTTGTGGGCGTTATCTTGCAGCGAGGTTTGCATTGCCATGCCGGTGGCATCGGCGGCATGTAAAATGCGGCGATGGCTATGGCCACCTTCACGAGTCAAATGGTAGCGTGGATGATCTGTATCACTGTCCTCTTCTTTATCGAAAGGTACACCGCCATCAATTAACCACTGTACGCACTCTTTCGCGTGCTCGGCGATAAAACGTACGGTTTGTTCGTCACAAATGCCCGCACCTGCAATCAGCGTATCTTGCACATGTGATTCAATGCTGTCCGATTCATCAAATACAGCAGCAATGCCACCTTGCGCATAAAACGTCGCGCCTTCACTGCGCGGCCCTTTACTTAATACAATCACTTTTCCGTATTGAGCGACCTGTAAAGCAAGCGATAGGCCTGCTGCGCCACTTCCTATGACTAACACATCACATTGATGCTCTCGGTCTGCGTTCATAAAATTGCCAATTCCCAAACTGTAGCGAGTAATCCAACTCGAAATTGCTTTAAATGCCTCAAACGGAATGCGGGAGGTAATTCCCCGTCTAGCGTTTGAAGAATTAACACCTCCAACCGTTTAGCGAAAATGTCATTCTCCACAATCAAGTGGCAAGAAATTATCGAAAAATTCGGGTCGTTGATACGGTGTCAGTCCTGCTATTATCATCGCGCTAAATGCAATAGTTTGTAAATCTTATTGTCATCTTGGTTGCTGCACCCTATTTATTTGTAACTTTCGCCTTTGGATAAAGAGATACAAGCGGATAATGAATTAGGAAACATATAAGCTATCTTCAAGCAGTAAAAATGTTGCCTTGGTAAGGCTTTGAGTAAAATATTTCACCCAATAGTGAACTTTCTCGATGATGTCGAGTCTCTAAAAGTGCTCATGCTAGTAGTGGTGCCAATATTACAATTTGCAGAATGAGTACCCATATCTGAGAAGGTAGGGGAAATAACAATAGGAGTGACCGCTCGAATGAACGAGCAACTGACCGATCAAGTATTGATTGAGCGAGTTCAGAATGGGGATAAGCAAGCATTTAACCTTTTGGTTTTGAGATATCAAAATAAAGTGTGCAACCTTATTTCCCGGTATGTGAGCAATTCCGGCGATGTAGCTGATGTAGCGCAGGAAGCGTTTATTAAAGCGTATCGAGCCATTCCAACTTTTCGTGGCGAGAGTGCGTTTTACACTTGGCTGTACCGTATTGCTGTAAATACCGCGAAGAATCACATTGTTGCGCAAAGCCGACGCCCACCCGCAAGCGATGTTGATGCTGAAGAAGCTGAATTCTATGAAGGTGGTGATGCATTAAAAGAATTATCGAACCCGGAGAACATTACGTTGTCCAAAGAGTTAAAGAAAACGGTGTTCGATGCAATTGATGCATTACCTGATGATTTAAAAACGGCAATGACGTTGCGCGAGCTTGATGGCTTGAGTTACGAGGAAATTGCGGAAGTGATGGATTGCCCTGTGGGTACAGTGCGTTCCCGAATTTTCCGTGCTCGTGAGGCGGTAGAGAAGAAAATTAAACCTCTTCTATAACGCAGATTCCGTAATGACTATGGTGAATAGAATGGCTGACAAAGAAAAACTTTCAGCACTCATGGATGGCGAAATGATCGACAATGAGTTGATTTTAGGATTGACTCAGGATCAAGAGGCACGTGAAACGTGGAAGAATTATCACCTAATTGGTGATGTGCTACGTGGTGACGTACCAATGCAAAAAGAATGGAATATTGCTGGAAGTGTAGCCCTCGCGTTGGAAAATGAACCAATGCATAACTCGTTCAGTAACTCACATAACGTGATCGATTTACAGCAAGTAAGATTGGAAGCTCAGCCTAAACCACAACAAGCTAAACGCAAGTTGCCGACGTGGTTGACCCAATTTGGCCAAGTTGGTATCGCTGCCTGTGTTTCCTTAGCCGTTGTGCTAGGTGTGCAACAGTATGGCGGGCAAACCTCAGCTGACAGCGAATTGCCCGTGTTGCAAACCATTCCACTAGCGGGGAGTGCAGAGCCTGTAAGTCTGACTCGTGATTCGGTAGAAAAACATGCCCCAGACAATGGTCTGCAAGAGCAACGTCGTCGCGTAAACGCTTTGCTACAGGATTATGAACTGCAATTACGCTTAAACAGTGAGAATATCTCTACTCACCAACACCCAGTTGAGTCGGTTGTGGAATGAAGAAATTTTTGATCAGTGCGCTGACACTGTTCTGTGTGAATTCATCGATCGCCTTTGCAGAGGATGATTCTGCAGAGGCGTTGTTGTCTCAGATGAACGAAGCCAGCCAGCATCTCAGTTACGAACTCTCATACATCCTGGTTAAGAAAAATAGCATTGAGCCACTTTTGTATCGTCATGCAAGGCAAGATGATCAACAGCTCGCGCATTTGGTTTATTTGAGCGGACCTGTGCGTGAAATTATCCGCCGTGGTGACGAAGTGAGTTATATTGAGCCTGGGGTGGAACCTTTTACCATTGAATCGGGCAACATGGTCGCGCCGACCATTCCGTTACTCAACAGTGATGTTACCGAACTGAGTCAATATTACGATTTTGTCAAAGTAGGGCGAGCTCGCGAAGCGGGCACTGCATGTCAAGTTCTACGTGTGGTACCTAAAGATGGATTACGTTATTCCTACGTAGTATGGATTGATGAAAAGAGCCACCTACCTCTGCGTGCGGATCTGCTAGATCGCGATGGCGAAGTGCTTGAGCAATACCGTACTATTTCATTTTCTGTAAGCGATCGTTTGGCAGATCTCATGGCTGGATTGAATAAAGTACAGTTACCTGAAGTGCTTAAGTTGCCTAAGGGCAATGTGCAAACTACTTTCTGGCAAGTCAGCTGGGTTCCTGAAGGTTTTAAAGCTATGGAGCTAAATCGCTATCGCATGGCAATGACCGAACGCTTGGTGGAAAGCCAAATGTATTCGGATGGTTTATTTAATTTTTCTGTCTATGTCTCTGCCAGTGATAATTACTCATTAAAAGGTCAGCTGGTGAGGCAAGGACGTCGTACTTTGCACAGCTTAGTCAAAGGTGAAAACGAAATTTCTGTAGTCGGGGATATTCCGCCGGCTACTGCACAGCGTATTGCCCAATCTGTTATGTTTGGCGTGGGAGGCGTGAAAGCGCAATGATGACCGCATTAGCCACAGTGACCAAGGTAGTCCCTGATCACGAAGGCTTTCAAGTGACACTCAGCTGCGAGCAGCAAACCAGCTGCAGCAATTGTCAGTCCTCACAAAGCTGTGGTACAGGTGTGGTTTCCAAAGCGCTCGGTAATAAAACACTACTTTGGCGTTTACAAACGACTCAAGCTTTACAGGCTGGGGAAGTGGTTGAAATTGGTTTGCCAGAGAAGAGTTTGTTGCAGTCGGCTGCGCTCGTCTATTTATTACCGCTGTTTTTTATGATGCTGGGCGCTTGGCTTGGTACTCAATGGCTGGCACCTATGCTAGAGATCGGGGAGGGCATTGTGATACTTACCTCACTGCTATTTATTGGATTAGGGGTGTGGGTTGCCAAACGTTATGCGAAAGTGCTTGAGCTGCGCTCTGAGCAACAAGTGGTTTTGTTACGAAAACTGGGTCTCCCGGTTGCCTAAATTATGATGCGAACCCCAACGAAATTGGGTAGAATCGCCCAACTTGAATGAATAGCCGCCAATGCGGCTTTTCTATGTCCTTATTATTTAAGAGTTTAGTCATCCCAAACCTATGAAGCACATTCGTAACTTTTCGATTATCGCCCATATTGACCATGGTAAATCGACTCTATCTGACCGTTTAATCCAAGTCTGTGGCGGCTTGAGCGATCGTGAAATGGCCGAGCAAGTTCTTGACTCTATGGATCTGGAACGTGAGCGTGGCATCACCATTAAAGCGCAGAGTGTGACTCTCGACTATAAAGCGAAAGATGGCGAAACCTATCAACTGAACTTTATCGACACTCCAGGGCACGTTGACTTCGCATACGAAGTATCACGTTCATTGGCGGCTTGTGAAGGCGCACTGTTGGTGGTCGATGCTGGGCAAGGTGTTGAAGCGCAAACCCTAGCAAACTGCTACACCGCGATCGAAATGGATCTGGAAGTAGTGCCGATTCTTAACAAGATTGACCT
>JBOFIW010000210.1:0-5097 GCA_051650365.1 Vibrio sp.
AGACGCTACCAGCAACCAAGTGCCAGCCGCCAGCAGTGCTGACATCATGCCATAAATCAGCACATCGGGTTTATCTGCGAAAAGAGAGGTTTCGATAACCCCATTACGGATCGTTTCTGTAACTTCACCACCGGCTAAATAAGCGCCTGCGAATTCAAAAATCATCGCAATAATAATGGCTTGTTTAACGGTGAGTGCTTTTGATCCTACTGAAGTGCCCATTGCATTGGCGACATCGTTCGCACCAATACCAATCGCCATCAAGAAACCGAAGACAGCTGCCACAATAATCAAGACGGTGCCGTAGTTCGCAAGGATTTCCATCGTAATACCTAGTTGTTGATAACAAGCGGAGCAACCCAAACCTGTTTTTGACGCAGATGACGACCTTCAGCGTAGAAAATACTCATCGCCTAGCAGGTCGTCATAGTGTGGTTGCTCTTCGTTATTTGGTTAACTTTTAAATTTAAGAACGAGAAAGCATAAGCTCTAAGCGAGCACCTACGCGCTGCGCTTGGTCGGCAATGCCGCCCACCCATTCCAGAATTTTGTACAAGAACATGACATCAATTGGATTCATTTTCGATTCGATGGCCATCAATTGTTGGCGCAGGCGAATCTGCATGGAATCGGTGTCATCTTCAATCACATCCAGTTGATGGATCATTTCAGCCACGAGAGTTACCTCACGACCTTTGAATCCTGTTTCCAATAACTCGTCGAGCTCGTTGATCACATTCTGCGCTTGGTTAGCCGCGTCTAAACAACGTTTAACGTAAGCGATGAAGTTTTCTTGGAGAGGCTCAGGGATAACAAGCTGTCGACCATATACACGGCCCGCAATGTCTTTGGCGAGGTTTGCAAGTTTGTCCTGTTGAGTAAGAAGCTCAAGCATGTCACTACGATCAACAGGCATGAACAAACCGCGAGGGAGTTTAAGACGAATTTCACGCTTTAACACGTCAGCTTCTTTCTCTAGGTGAGAAATCTGTGCTCGAATTTCACCTGCTTTTTCCCAATCACCTTTGTTACAGACTTCAAAGAAGTTGATCAGATGAGAGCAGCATTCATTCACACACACGACGTGGCGTTGCAAAGGCTTAATAGGGGACTTTGCAAATAACCCCATGATTGTATTTACTGGCATGGTCATTCAACCTAATAACTATAACCTTGAAATAACATACACCATATTATGATGAAATGTTGAGCGTTGGCTATAAAGGCGCGCATGTTAACCCAAACACTGTCGCAATAAAACTGTTTTAGATCATCATTAGGCTGATATTTCTCTCTTGCTCCGGTGTCTATAAGGCAATATCCTGTCGGCATCTGCATCGAAAGGGATAATTATGGAAACCGAGATAGAACTGAAGTTTTTTGTTTCTCCAGAATTTTCAACGATTTTACGCGCGAAGATTTTGGAGACTAAAGTACTTCAGCACAGCTGTCGGGAGCTAGGAAACACTTACTTTGATACCCCCGATAACTGGTTGCGTCAGCATGATATTGGACTACGCATCCGTCGCTTTGATGAGGTGTACGTCCAAACGGTGAAAACCGCAGGTCGTGTGGTCGCAGGTCTACATCAGCGTCCGGAATTCAATGCTGAACATCACAGCAATGACCCTGATCTCTCTTTGCATCCTGCCGATATCTGGCCGCAAGGAAAAGAAGTAACTCAGTTGCAAGCTGAGCTCATGCCTCTCTTCTCTACCAACTTTACTCGTGAACAGTGGCTGATTGGCATGGCTGATGGTAGCCAAGTCGAAGTCGCCTTTGACCAAGGTCTTGTGGTGGCAGGTGATCGCCAAGAACCGATTTGCGAAGTGGAGCTGGAACTTAAGTCTGGTCAAACCGATGCGTTGTTTACGCTGGCCCGCCAGTTGTGTGAACACGGTGGCATGCGCTTAGGTAATCTCAGTAAAGCTGCGCGTGGCTATCGCTTAGCGGCCAATTATTCGGGTGATGAAATACAAGCGATGGCGTTGGTGAGTGTCGATAAGAATGACACCGCAGAGTCCTGCTTTATTCGTGCTCTAGAGCATGCGTTAGCGCACTGGCATTACCATGAGCAAATCTACACGGAACGTGAGGGTGTGGCGGCATTGCATGAGATTCGTCATGCGGTGAGCTACCTACGCCAACTGCTTTCTGTCTACGGAGGCATTATTCCGCGTCGTGCCAGTGCCATTTTACGCCAAGAGCTGAAATGGTTAGAGCAAGAGTTACATTGGCTGAAAGAGTTTGAATACCTAGAGAGCCTGCAAGAAGATAAAGGCTACGCACTGCGCAAACTGGATGCGCGTAAGTTCTTAGTGACCGCATTGAAAACGTTGCAAGAAAGCTTACCACAGCGTGAAGATATACTCCGTTTGCTTAATAGCGCTCGCTACACCGGTTTGTTGCTCGATTTAAGTCGTTGGGTGCTGACTCGTGGTTGGCAGCCATTCTTGGATGACAAAGCACGCGAGAAAATGGCACAGTCGCTTGATATCTTCTCAGTGAAACAGCTCGACCGTACTTGGGCTGAGTTGATGGAGGCTTTCCCTCCAAGCAAAGCGTTAAGCGTACAAGAGTACATCGATCAGCAGTACCGCTTGATGCGCAATCTGTATACAGGCGTTAGTTTTGCCGGCTTATATGATGCTGAAGATCGACAAGCTTTCCGTATGCCTTGGGCAGACTTATTGCATGGTATTGACGATTTATTGCGTCTTAAACCTTTAGAACGCTTGGTGGATCTGCTGCAAGGTGAGGAACAAGATCAGCTCAAGCGTTGGTTGATCCGCCAAGAAAATTCCATTTTGCATGCCATGGAGCAAAGCCGCACTATGGGTGTAGAAGCACATCCATATTGGCGTGAGTAGTGCTGATTAAACATTAATTGAGAAGGGAAGCGGTGAGCTTCCCTTTCTTTTGGGGTTATTTAAGTTCGTCTTTCGTTGTGACTGCTTTCTCGCTATTGGATGATCTGCCTTGTAGTTGCTGCTCTAAGTGTTCCATACGATCTAACAATTTCTGCTGATTTTCTAATAGCTGTTGCAGCGTTGATTCTTTCTCCGTAGATGAGGAATGATGTCGATGCTGTTCTGGTAAGGTTATAAACGAGGTGATCAACCCTGAGATCATACCGAACATGCCGACACCGCACAGAATGATGGCGGAGGCCACTAATTTACCTGCATTGGTGACCGGATAATGATCGCCATAACCCACAGTGGAAATGGTCACCAGTGACCACCAGAGCGCATCGCCTCCGGTACGAATATTGGCTTGTGGATCATGGCTTTCAAACATCAACATCAAGCTAGAGCCTAACGTCAGCAGCACCACCAGCAACAGCAAAATGGTGGCTAAGGTGGTTTCTCGGCGATTGGCGGTTAAGGCACGCAAAATGGTTTTACCGGAGCGCACAACCAAAATCACCCGCAAAATGTGAAAAATTCGAGCAAAACGCAACGGCTCAATCACGGGGATACTGGCAAGAATATCAATCCAATGTGATTTCAGATATTGCAGGCGATCTTTGGCGCGGATCAAATCTACGGTCAGTTGCAGCAAGAAAATGCTACAGATGACAAAGTCAATGCCGATAAGCATTTGTCGGGTTTCATGATCGATCGGTACAAACAATAAGCCGGAGATCACAAATAGCGCTATGAATGAGAGAATTAGCGACAACAAGCTCATTGGCTTTGTTTCATTTTTGATATCATCAGTTTTCATACGAGGCTCGAAATAATAGGTGGCGGATCATCGGTAATTCGCACTTAGTCGCAATATAAAAAGAGAATGGAGAACTGACAATGGCAACGATGTCCTTTAAGCCATGGGAGAGGGTAATCACGGATGTTCGTCTCGTCCCGAAAATGGTGATGCTGATGGTATTCAGTACGGTTTTGATCGTTGGCAAGCAACTGTGGGATGCACACACCTTCTACCAATCTTTATTAGCTGCCACCAATAGCGTGGAAGTCGCTCAGCAGCATTACGATAACTATTTGGTACAAGTTTTTTGGCAAACGCTATTACTGATTGTGGTGTTTGTGGTGCTGTTGCTGTTTGCGGCGCGAGTCATGTTACGCCAAACTCAATATTTGAGTGAAGCAATCAAAAGAATGGCGCAGCGTAACCTTTCCGAACCGATCACCATGGATTGCAAAGATGAGTATGGGGATGTGGCGCGTGAGCTAGAGAAAACCCGCCGCCAGCTACAAGATCTGATTAAGCTGCAAATTGATGCTTCGCAAGAGCTGACCTCACTCACGGAAGTGATGACCATGAGCATGTCGGAAACCAAAGATTCGGCGCAAGAAGAGTTCAACGAGATTGACCAACTGGCGACTGCGATGAGCGAGATGTCGTCAACGGTGCAAACCGTGGCAGAACATGCGCAGAGTGCTTCGGCTTTGACGGAAAATGCTTCTCAGCAAGCCCAAACCGGCCAGCAGTTTGTTAAAAGCACAATTAGCAAAATGAGTGAACTTTCCAAAGACATCAGCTCTTCAGCACAAGCCGTGAATCAAGTCGAAGAGCGAGTGGTGGCGATCAGCAGTGTGGTCGGGACGATTCGTAGTATTTCTGAACAAACCAACTTGCTTGCTCTCAATGCCGCGATTGAAGCGGCGCGTGCCGGTGAAGCGGGACGTGGCTTTGCGGTGGTTGCCGATGAAGTACGAAACTTGGCACAGCGTACACAAAATGCAACGGTGGAAATCCAAGAGATGATCTCGCAATTGCAAAACAGTGCCAATAGCGCTGTGGATCTCATGGAAAAGAGTGTGGTACAAGCAGCCGATGGAGTTGAGCTTATCACCAACGCTGGCAGTGAATTAGATGGTATCGTAAGTCAAGTTCAGCAGCTCAATGATATGAACTTCCAAATTGCCGCCGCAGCTGGTCAGCAAAGCAGCGTGGCGGAGGAGATGAATGAAAACCTCAATAATGTGCGTGAGTTGGTGGACGGTTCAGTGACGGTCATGACTGAGCTGCTTGAAACCTCAGAACTTATGCAAAGTAACGCCGAAGAGCTGGATAGGAAAATCACCGCATTTCGCGTGTAAGCCAGCGATATTGGTTGAGTTGTGTAGCTCA
>JBOFIW010000211.1:0-5407 GCA_051650365.1 Vibrio sp.
AGTCGGATATTTGCGCGGCGTACATAAAAGGAGTAGCTTATTCGCTCTCGTCCACTTGCTGTATTGTCTCCTTCACTGCGATGTAGCAAGCCATAACAAAGGACTGTTTAGAAAAAGGATAACCTCAGATGTCAAACTCTCATGCTCAGCGCCTCGCGGATTTTCGCCATTGGCTACACACCCAACAACTTGATGCTTTCATCATCCCTCATGAAGATGAATATCTCGGTGAATATGTCCCCGAACACAACGAGCGCTTGCATTGGTTAACGGGTTTTACTGGTTCAGCCGGAGCTTCAATTGTTGCTACCAATCGTGCCGCGATTTTTGTTGATGGCCGTTATACCGTTCAAGTACGTAAACAGGTCTCTCCTGAGTTGTTTGAGTACCGCCATTTAATTGAAGAACCTTACTTAGTTTGGTTAGCGGAACAACTTCCAGCGGGAGCCAAAGTGGGTTATGACCCACGTATGCACCGTAGCAGCTGGCTTACTCAAGCGCAGCAAAAACTTGCGGGAAAAGTGGTACTGTGTCCGATAGCGGATAATCCCGTTGATCTGTTATGGCATGATCGTCCTGCACCTGTTGTGTCTGAAATGCGCTTAATGCCTTTGGCGCGAGTTGGCCAGACTAGCCTTGAAAAGCGAGAGTTGATCGCAACCACCTTGCGCTCTAAAAATGTCGATTGCGTAGTACTTACTGAGCTTGATTCGATCGCATGGCTACTCAATATCCGTGGTTTGGATGTTTCTCGCTTGCCCGTTTTACTTTCTCACGCGATTGTTCATAGCGACACAAGTGTCGATTTCTTCCTTGACCCTGTACGCTTGGCGACAAACTTTGACGTCCATGTGGGAGGGACGGTTCGCGTACATCACCCAGAGCAGCTTGAAGCGCAACTGTGTCAGCTCTCTGGCCGTCGTGTCATGCTTGATTCTGCGACTAGCAATGCTTGGTTCACACTCACGTTGCAGAATGCGGGAGCAGAATTGATCAATGAAGCGGATCCGTGCTTACTGCCTAAAGCGGCCAAAAACAGCGTCGAAGTGGCTGGAATGCGCGCTTGCCATGTGCGCGATGGTGCAGCCATGGTGCAATTTCTCGCATGGTTAGACAATGAAGTAGCCAATGGTCATTTACATAACGAAGCGCAGTTGGCTGAGCGATTGGAAGCTTTCCGTCGCCAAGACCCAACTCTAGTCGACCTAAGTTTCGATACGATTTCCGCAGCAGGCACCAACGCAGCCATGTGTCATTACAACCATCAAAATCAACCCATACCTGGCGAGCTTTCCATGAATAGCCTGTATTTGGTTGACTCTGGCGGCCAATATACCGATGGCACCACCGATATTACCCGCACCATTGCGATTGGTAATGTCAGCCCTGAGATGAAACAACAATTCACTTTAGTGCTTAAAGGACACATCGCGTTAGCTCGTGCCCGCTTCCCTAAAGGCACTACAGGTTCACAACTGGATGTGTTAGCCAGACAACACTTGTGGGCGCAAGGTTATGACTATGACCATGGTACTGGCCACGGTGTAGGCCACTTTTTAAGTGTTCATGAGGGTCCACAGCGGATCGCAAAAGTACACAATAGTGTCGCTTTACGTCCCGGAATGGTGCTGTCCAATGAACCTGGCTATTACCGAGCTGACGCTTTCGGTATTCGTATTGAAAACCTAGAGCTTGTCTCTGAGTTCCAAACTCAAGGTGATTTCTCGGTCCTCGGCTTTGAGTCTTTAACTCGCTGCCCGATCGATAAGCGTGCGATTGACGTGAATTTACTGACCAAACCGGAGTTGAATTGGCTCAATCAATACCATCAAAAAGTATGGGATGAAGTGAGCCCTCTCATCACTAACGAGGCAACTCGCCAATGGCTTGTTCAAGCGACGTCACCATTGAGCCATTCATAACGCAATACCCGTGGGTTTAATGCATTTAGCAAGATCCTACTGATAAAAGAAAACCGCCGATTGGCGGTTTTCTTTTATCTATAACTTTTTTGGAGCGTTAGCTTTTGCAAACTAATTAAAACCAAGTTGGTTTCACGTGAAACATCATCTCGAATAGGCTCGATGCCAATCTTGCCAAACGACTTGTAATCCCTGTGTCATTAACGCTGCGCTAACTTCTACCGCAGAACGCTCATCACTGACAGAAAACTGCTCTAGCTCCACTTTTGGATCTGCGTACCCCCCCGGCTGAGTTTTCGAAGCCGCTGACATCGAGGTCACCCCAAGTTTGGCCACCTGATTGCGGAATTCGGGAGCCTCCCGAGTAGAAAGTGATAACTCAACTTCACCGTTCAATAAGCGATAAGCACAGATTAATTGAACTAATTGCCGATCAGACATTACCGATTTCGGTTGCAATGCACCTTCACACGGGCGCAAGCGTGGAAAAGAGATCGAGTAGCGTGTTTTCCAATACTGCCTCTGTAAATAGTCCAGATGTGCCGCTACAAAAAAGCAGTCAGTGCGCCAATCTTCAAGACCAATTAATGCCCCAATACCGATCTTATCAACACCCGCTTTCGCCAAACGATCCGGCGTTTCCAATCGGAATTGGAAATCCATCTTATTGCCACGTAAATGATGCTGAGCATAAGTTGATGGATGATAGGTTTCTTGATAGACCATGACAGCATCGAGCCCGAGTTCAATCAGCTGAGCGTACTCTTCTTGTTGTAACGGCTGTACTTCCATCGAAACGTAGCTGAATGCCCGCTTGATGATGGGCAATACTCGGCGAAAATAGTCGATACCAACTTTAGTTTCATGTTCTCCCGTGACGAGCAAGACACTATCAAATCCCATTTTCTTGATCGCTACAATCTCACGCTCAACCTCTTCAACATTCAGTGTTTTGCGCTTGATTCGGTGCTCCATCGAAAAACCACAATAGGTACATGAGTTTGAACAAAGATTCGAAAGATAAAGCGGGATATACATCGACATGGTGTTACCAAATCGCTGACGAGTGACTTGATAAGCGACTTGAGCCATTGCTTCGAGGTAAGGCTCTGCAGCAGGAGAAATCAGTGCTTTGAAGTCCTCCAGTGTACGCTTGTGCGAAGAGAGAGCCTGCTCCACATCCCTTGCTGTTTTGGCATGAATAGACAGTCGAATGTCATCCCAGTCCATTAGTTGGAAGCGCTGCATGAACGTCATAACGTAAAATCCAAAAATCCGGTTAACGGGCTCGAAGCTGATGCCGTCCTTAAGCGTGATGGCATACCTGACTCATACGCCATTCGTCCCGCTTCAACTGCAAGCTTAAAGGCTTGAGCCATCGCGATTGGATCCCTAGCGGCAGCAATCGCCGTGTTAACCAGCACCGCATCAGCACCCAATTCCATCGCTAATGCCGCATCAGATGGTGAACCAATCCCAGCATCAACAATCACCGGAACATTAGCTTGTTCGATGATAATATCGAGGAAAGCTTTAGAGGCTAAGCCTTGGTTACTACCGATCGGAGAGCCAAGCGGCATCACGGCGGCACATCCGACTTCTTCCAATCTTTTGCACAGCACAGGGTCGGCATGACAATAAGGTAAGACGGTAAAGCCCAATTTAACCAACCGCTCTGCCGCCAGCAAAGTCTCCACGGGATCTGGCATTAAATATTTCGGATCGGGATGAATTTCTAACTTTAACCAAGATGTCCCCAAAGCCTCTCGTGCCAACTGAGCGGCATACACGGCATCGGCCGCGTTTTTGGCACCCGATGTATTGGGTAACAAGTTGATCTGCATGTTGAGTAGAGGTGCGAGAATATCGTCGTTCTGTTGGGTGAAATCAATACGCTTCAATGCCATGGTGACCAACTCCGACCCCGAAGCTGCGAGTGCATTCGTCATGACGGTGCGGTTGGAGAATTTTCCGGTACCCGTAAATAATCTGGAATGAAATGTTTTGTCTGCAATCTTCAGCATGGGATTAGCCTCCTGCTATCGCTTGAAAGAGTGAAATCTGATCACCTGCACTTAACCCAACGTGTTCCCATTCACTTCTGGGAATCACATCGCCATTGAGACTAAATACACAGCCTTGTTGCGGGAGATTGAGCTGAGTGTGCAATTCACGCAATGAAGTTTCGGCAACAACTTCAAAAGGCTGTTGATTAATAAATATAACTAACACTGGGCACACTCCTTGATTACTGCGGAATGAATACCGCAAACTGGACAGGCTTTATCTTGGTGTAATTGCAAGGTTTGCCATTGCATTTGCATTCCATTAAAGCGCATCAATTGTTCGGCAGGAAATCGCGTGTTATCGAGTAAATAATGTAGGGCGAGTAATGCTTGTGCATTCCCCACCATTCCCACCACAGGTCCAATCACACCAGAGTCGCTACAGCGCTGTCTATCCGACATATCTGGAACAATGCAGTGATAGCAAGGCGAGTTTTGCTGATAGCGAAACGCCATCAAATGTCCTTCCCACCCGATTGCTGCACCACTAATGAGTGGAACTTGTGCATTAAAGCAGACTCGGTTAATGGCATGACGGGTTGCCAAGTTGTCACTGCAGTCAATGACCAGATCCACTTGTCCCACTTCCAATGTCAAAATCAGCTCGTCAACTTGCCTTGGAACGGTTCGAATACGGACATTAGAATTCAATAGGCGGAGATGTTGAGCTAATAATTCCGCCTTATTACCCCCTAACTGTTCTTCGCGATAGATAATCTGCCGATGTAAATTGTGTATTTCCAGAGCATCTCCATCAGCAATTATCACACTCCCGATACCAGATCCGACTAGATAGGGAGCCACCACACAGCCAAGACCACCACACCCGACCATCAAAATACGCGCATTGATGAGTTTGTGTTGACCGATGTGATCCACTTCAGCAAGGCTAATTTGCCGCTGGTAGCGCAGAAAAAGTTGATCACTGAGCATCACAGGCCTCCCGAGCTAGAGTGGTTATTTCTATGTTCTGTTTCAGATCCAGAAACGGCTTTTCCTTACACTCATAAAACGCAGAGAAGAGTTGGTGCACGGCGAAAACTGGGTTCTCAGCTAGAGTGATCGCCCGAACAACAGCGACAGAGGCCACTCCACAAGCGAGCACATCACGAATATTTGAGAGTTCAACCCCTCCAATCGCCACCGTGGGTATACCTAGAGCACCGTGATAAGGCATCTGATCAGCAACGGTTTGATAAGCTGCCAAGCGTACCAAACCTTGTGGTTTTGATGGCATCTGCTTAGTTGTCGTGGGGAAAATATGGCCCAGTGCAATATAGCTAGGTTGTATACATGCCGCATTCACTAACTCAAAATAACCATGGGTCGAGAGGCCTAATCGCAATCCTGCTTGTGACAACAGTTCTAAATTGGCACACGTCAAATCCTCTTGCCCCAAGTGAACACCATAAGCATGGT
>JBOFIW010000212.1:0-5724 GCA_051650365.1 Vibrio sp.
CAAGATGAGATTGAAAAAGAACTCAATAAGCTGAAAGCGCAAATGAAATCAAACCAATAATTGGGAGTAGACTATGTCCTCATTTTTTATCGCAGTGCCACTGATAGTCTTTTGCATCTTTGTTGCACCGCTGTGGTTGCTCCTCCACTATCGGAGTAAACGCAGAACCGGGGATGGTCTCTCTGATGAGGAGTTGAATTTGCTTCGTACTCTCTCCGAAAAGGCGAATCGCTTACAAGATCGCGTTGCAACCTTGGAGCGAATTCTGGACGATGAAACCCCTAATTGGAGAAGCCGTGTATGAGTAAACGCGAGCTGTATCGTGACCCTTATAACGCTAAATTAGCTGGCGTCTGTGCTGGGTTAGCGAATTACTTTGGTTTAGAAGTGTGGCTAGTGCGTATCTTAGTGGTCACTGCTGGCTTGCTGAGTGGGACGTTCTTTGTGGTTGTGGCCTATGTGGCGATGGCATTTATGCTTGAGAAACAACCAAAGCAATACAGTGAAAACATCCGTAGCCAGCAAGAGCATACGCTTAAAAGTAAACCTTGGGAGCAAGGACAAGCTCCCAAAGGGTTATTGCAAACTCTGGAGCGTGATCTTAACCGAGTAGAAAGCCGAATTCGTGGTGTGGAGGCCTATGTCACTTCAGAAGCTTTCAAAGTGAATCGTGAGTTTCGAAAGCTGTGATGGATGAGTCGCCATGTGGTTGGTGCTGAGCGGTATGAAATACTGCTCTCACTTTCGCTAAATCTTGGTTAAAAAAACATAATGCGAGTGGAGATAACATTCTGATTCATCTATGGTTGAGCTATGTCAAACCCTAGGTAATCAGTATGAAGAAAACCCTTGTTGCTCTTGCCGTCATCTCGTCTTCTTTGGTTGGGTGTGGGAAAGAGCTTCCTCCAGTGCCAGAGCCGGATTCTCGGCCAGCAAAACTCACTACAGTTTCCGTCGGTAATAACACCTTTTCTCGGCAATTTCCAGCAACCTCTGCTGCTGGTGATCGAGCCGTACTCGCTTTTCGTGTTCCCGGACAACTGCAAACCATAGATGTTCTTGCAGGGCAATTTGTGAAAAAAGGTGATGTACTCGCCACGCTAAATCCCGACGAATATACTCTATTGGAGCAACAATCTCATGCCAATTTCCAGTTAGCTGATGTGCAATTCCAGCGTTATCAGAAGTTACGCAAAGATAAAGTGGTCTCTGAACAGGATTTCGATCAAGCGCAAGCCAATCATAATTCTGCGAAAGCGACCTGGGAACAAGCAAAAGCCAACCTACGCTACACGCAATTGGTGGCTCCATACGATGGAACGATCTCCCTTATCCCTGCAGAAAAGTATGAATATGTTGCTGCCAAGCAGGGAGTTATGAACATTCAAACTAACCAGTTACTCAAAGTGCAGTTTCTGCTTCCGGATCACTTACTCAACCGTTTTACTCGTGTAGGCGTTGAAGCCAACATGGTGTTTGATTCCTTCCCTGATCGCCTCTATCCACTGCAATTTCAAGAAATAGATACCGAAGCCGACCCCAAAACGAGTTCTTATAAGGTGACCATGGTTATGGAAAGGCCCAGTGATGTGGGGATTCTTCCCGGTATGGCTGGGAGTGTCCATGCATCCGTGCCAAGTGGTAGTGCGACGATAATTCCTACTTCTGCGTTGTTTGAAGTTGAAGGTGGAAAATACGTTTGGAAAGTCGATGAAGAGGGACTCGTTACTAAAGTGTTAGTGACACTGAATGAACAACGACAAGTACTTTCTGGATTGAGTGACGGTGACCGGATCATTATCTCTGGGGTGAGTGGTGTAGCCGAAGGAATTAAAGTTCGAGAGTGGGTCAAGGAGCGAGGTTTGTAATATGAATATTAAAATTCCTCTTTCTTGGATGGCTGTTGTATTGCTTGCCGGATGTAGCGAACCTGTGAAGGTAGAAAGGGACACGATTCCTCGGGTTAAAGTTGTTGAACCAGTTGGGAAAGCTAGCGATAAACTCTATTTTCCGGCGGTAGCTAATTCTGCAGAACGTTCACATCTGAGTTTTCGTGTTGCTGGTGAGATCAGTAAGTTTAATGTTAAAGAAGGGGCCAGAGTTAAAGCGGGCGATATTTTGGCAGAAATTGAACCAACAGATTATCGCCTAGCGGTAGATAATGCACAGGCTCGTTTTTCTGTTGTGGATAGCCAGTATCGACGCTCACTGCCATTGGTAGAGAAAGGCTTGCTAGCTAAATCACAGTTCGATGAAATTGCTGCACAGCGCCAGATAGCACGCGCCGAATTAGAGTTGGCCAAGCTACGCCTTTCGTTCACTCAGTTACGTGCACCGATGGATGGTGTGATTTCGCGAGTGAGTGCTGAGCAGTTCGAAAGTGTTCAAGTGGGACAACAGATCGTCAATATTCATAATATTGACAATGTAGAAGTGCTTGTTCAGTTGCCAGATCGGCTCTATGCCAGCCAGCCAACGGCCAGTGAGCTGGCCAAAATCAGTACAGTGGTGCGTGTGCCAAGTGGTAATGAATACCCAGCACAAGTGAAGGAGTTTACTACAGAACCAGATCCTGCAACGGGGACCTTTACCGTGACTCTATCTCTGCCTATGCCTGAAGAAGAACTCATACTTGATGGTATGGCTGTCGAGGTTAGTACGAATGGACAGAATATTGGGTTGAGTCCATTAAACAGCATCAATGTTCCTGTTGAAGCCATTTTTAATGCTGATGGCGATGATTTAGAGAAATCCGCTCAATATGTGTGGGTTTTGAATAACGATAATACGGTAAGTAAACACCAAGTACGTTTAGCGAAAGCAACACGTAACCATGTTCTAGTGAGTGAAGGGATTAATGCAGGTGATCGTTTAGTGATTGCTGGCATTGCAAGATTGAGAGACGGAATGAAAGTACAAGTCATCGAGGAGCGTGGTCATGAGTGAACAGAAGTTGACACCTCCAGAGAACAATGAAAATCAAGGTGTCGCAGCTTATTTCATCAACAATCGTGTAATCAGTTGGATGGTTTCACTGATATTTTTGATCGGCGGAACGGCAGCATTTTTTAATTTAGGGAGACTAGAAGACCCTGCATTTACCATTAAAGATGCCATGGTAGTGACCTCTTACCCAGGAGCGACACCGCAGCAAGTCGAAGAGGAAGTGACCTACCCACTTGAGAAAGCCATTCAACAATTAACCTATGTAGATGAAGTAAATTCGATTTCGAGCCGTGGTTTATCACAGATCACGGTCACGATGAAAAACAAATATGGGCCAGATGATTTACCGCAGATTTGGGATGAACTGCGGCGAAAAGTGAATGACTTAAAAGGTTCTTTACCTCCTGGCGTTAATCCGCCGCTAGTCATTGATGATTTTGGCGATGTGTATGGCATTTTGCTGGCCGTGACAGGTGAAGGGTACAGCTATAAAGAGCTACTGGATTACGTTGATTACCTACGCCGTGAACTGGAGTTGATTGATGGCGTGAGTAAGGTTTCCGTCAGTGGGCAACAGCAAGAAGAAGTGTTCATTGAAATCTCCATGAAACGCATCAGCACCTTAGGGATTTCACCACAAACGGTGTTCAATCTGCTTTCTACGCAGAATATAGTGTCGGATGCAGGCGCGATTCGTATTGGTTCGGAGTACATACGTATTCATCCAACCGGAGAGTTTGTGGACGTTAACCAGCTAGGTGATCTGATCCTGAGTGAAGGGGGGACACAAGGGCTAATTTATTTACGAGATGTAGCGGAAGTAAAGCGCGGCTACGTTGAAGTACCGAATAATGTAGTCACCTTTAACGGTAAATTGGCACTCAACGTTGGAGTGTCTTTTGCTCAGGGTATCAACGTTGTTGAAGTAGGCAAGCGGTTTGACCGCCGCTTGGCAGAGTTGAAATATCAACAACCCATAGGGATTGATATTGCTGAAGTATATAGCCAGCCCAAAGAGGTAGATAAGTCAGTCAGTGGCTTTGTTGTGAGCTTAGGGCAAGCCGTAGCGATTGTTATCATTGTTCTGCTGTTCTTTATGGGCTTACGTTCAGGATTATTGATTGGTCTTATTTTGCTTTTGACCGTGCTTGGCACTTTCATTTTCATGCAATACTTCAAAATAGACTTACAACGTATTTCGCTAGGGGCCTTGGTTATTGCTCTTGGTATGCTGGTAGATAATGCGATTGTGGTAGTCGAAGGTATTTTGATTGGGACACAGAAAGGTCGAACGCGCATACAAGCGGCAACGGATATTGTTACGCAAACTAAGTGGCCACTGCTAGGAGCCACAGTAATTGCTGTTACTGCATTTGCACCGATTGGTCTTTCCGAAGACTCAACGGGTGAATATTGCGGCACATTGTTTAGTGTGTTGCTTATTTCGTTAATGTTGAGCTGGTTCACCGCTATCTCATTAACCCCATTCTTTGCCGATCTGTTTTTCCGAGGACAAAAAACGCCAACAAATGACGAAGAAAGTGACCTATACAACGGCTTCATTTTTGTGGTGTATCGTAAGTTTCTTGAATTTTCTATGAAACGAGCATGGCTAACCATGGGGGTATTAATTCTTGGGTTAGCCATGAGCTTGTATGGTTTCACCAAAGTGAAGCAAGCTTTCTTCCCTTCATCTACAACTCCCATGTTTATGGTGGATGTTTGGATGCCAGAGGGGACAGATATTCGTGCGACAGACGCAACCTTGAGAGAGCTAGAGAAGTGGCTGTCTGGCCAAGATGGGGTTGATGCGATCACCACGACAGCGGGTAAGGGTTTACAGCGCTTTATGCTGACTTATGCTCCTGAAAAAAGCTATGCAGCGTATGGTGAAATTACAACTCGGGTAACTAACTATGAAGCTTTGGACCCATTAATGAAGAAATTCCGAGCCCATATGGATGCCAGTTACCCACAAGTAAATTACAAGTTGAAAAAAATTGAGTTAGGTCCTGGTGGTGGTGCAAAAATTGAAGCACGTATTGTGGGATCAGATCCAACGGTACTACGTAGCATTGCCGCACAAGTGATGGATGTAATGTATGCTGACTCAGGTGCCTACAATATCCGTCACGATTGGCGTGAGCGCACCAAAGTGCTAGAGCCGCAGTTTAATGAAAGCCAAGCCCGCCGTTATGGGATCACTAAAGCGGATGTGGATGAGTTTTTGGCTATGTCGTTTTCGGGTAAAACTATTGGGGTTTACCGTGATGGTACAACCTTGATGCCGATTGTGGCGCGTCTACCTGAAGAGGAACGAGTGGATATTCGTAGCATCGAAGGGATGAAGATATGGAGTCCTGCTCTGAGTGAGTACATTCCATTGCAGCAAGTCACACACGGTTATGAAATGCGCTGGGAAGATCCATTGATTGTGCGTAAGAACCGTAAACGTATGCTGACGGTGATGGCAGACCCCGATTTGTTAGGTGAAGAAACGGCGGCAACGCTGCAAAAACGTTTGCAACCGCAGATCGAAGCGATTCCATTACCACCGGGCTATTTCTTAGAGTGGGGTGGAGAGTATGAATCCTCTGGTGATGCTAAGGCTTCCTTGTTCAAAACCATGCCATTGGGTTATTTGTTCATGTTCCTAATCACCGTATTCTTGTTTAATTCGGTGAAAGAACCACTGATTGTCTGGCTTACCGTACCTTTGGCGTTGATTGGTGTCACGACTGGTTTATTGGCGCTGAATACGCCGTTTGGCTTTATGGC
>JBOFIW010000213.1:0-3199 GCA_051650365.1 Vibrio sp.
CCCTGTTTATCCTTTATACTTCAGGCTCAACCGGTAAACCGAAAGGTGTACTACACACCACTGGCGGGTATTTGGTTTATGCAACCATGACCTTTAAGTACGTATTCGATTACCAACCTGGTGAAGTGTTCTGGTGTACGGCTGACGTGGGTTGGATCACCGGTCACTCCTATCTGGTGTATGGCCCACTGTCGAATGGTGCAAAAACCATTCTGTTTGAAGGCGTGCCAAACTACCCAACCACCGCACGAATGAGCGAAGTGGTGGATAAACACAAGGTCAACATTCTTTACACCGCACCAACGGCGATCCGTGCGCTGATGGCCAAAGGCGATGAAGCTATTAAAGGAACCAGCCGTAACAGCTTACGCATTATGGGCTCAGTGGGTGAACCGATTAACCCAGAGGCATGGGAATGGTACTACCGCACGATCGGTAACGAAAAATCACCGATTGTGGATACTTGGTGGCAAACCGAAACGGGCGGCATCTTGATCACGCCACTGCCGGGAGCAACCGCACTGAAACCGGGGTCGGCGACACGTCCGTTCTTTGGCGTGCAGCCAGCGTTGGTCGATAACATGGGCGAAATTGTTGAAGGTGCAACTGAAGGCAACTTAGTGCTGCTTGATTCATGGCCAGGTCAAATGCGTACTGTGTATGGCGATCACGACCGCTTTGAACAAACCTACTTCTCAACGTTTAAAGGTATGTACTTCACCGGTGATGGTGCGCGTCGCGATGAAGATGGTTACTACTGGATCACCGGTCGTGTCGATGACGTACTCAACGTTTCAGGTCATCGCATGGGTACGGCAGAAATTGAATCTGCGCTGGTGGCATTCAGTAAGATCGCTGAAGCGGCAGTAGTCGGTGTACCGCACGACATCAAAGGCCAAGCAATTTACGCTTACATCACGCTCAATGATGGCGTGTATCCAAGTGCTGAACTGCATAAAGAAGTGAAAGATTGGGTACGTAAAGAGATTGGCGCCATCGCTACACCGGATGTACTGCACTGGACTGATGCCCTGCCTAAAACCCGCTCTGGTAAAATTATGCGCCGTATTTTGCGTAAAATCGCTACTGGTGATACCAGCAACTTGGGTGACACTTCAACGCTGGCCGATCCAAGCGTGGTTGACCGCCTGATTGCCGAAAAAGCGCAACTTAAATAACAACAACCTTACACCTTTGCTTGCTATTTCAAACTCCGGCACACCTGATGGCCGGAGTTTTTCTTTTCTCTCCCCCATCTTCTGAGAAAATGCGCTGAACTTTCCTGTTCAAGTCAATTAGGCTAAGACGAATCTCTCTGGAGAGCCCAATTCTGTTAACTTCACTCCACATTTCAAACCCGAAACTGGGTGATTAGACCAGTAAATTGCTGCCATTTGTTATGAATTGGCTATAATCGTGGGCAATTTAATAAAAACTGCGAACTTTTGACAAAAACTTTATGTCGAATAAGTAAATTTGTGGGAAACTGCTTATTCACCGCACAATAAAGGAAGATGGCTACACGATGACTGCAAAACCTCGCATTCTTGTTCTAAATGGACCAAACCTCAATTTATTAGGTTTACGTGAACCCACCCACTACGGTTCACAAACATTAGAACAGATCGTATCGACTTTGCG
The DNA here is from genome assembly GCA_051650365.1 of Vibrio sp. Lineage (GTDB taxonomy): Bacteria > Pseudomonadota > Gammaproteobacteria > Enterobacterales > Vibrionaceae > Vibrio. The sequence continues at coordinate 1,642 of JBOFIW010000213.1, forward strand.
CGATCAAGCGCAAAAAGCAGGCATTGAGTTAGAGCATCTGCAATCTAACCGCGAATATGAGTTGATTGAAGCGATTCACCAAGCCTTCGGCAAAGTGGACTTTATCATCATCAACCCAGCGGCCTTTACCCATACCAGTGTTGCGTTACGCGATGCACTGCTTGGGGTGGCGATTCCTTTTATTGAAGTGCATTTGTCCAACGTTCATGCACGTGAGCCCTTCCGTCATCACTCCTACTTGTCTGATAAAGCACAAGGGGTGATTTGTGGTTTAGGCGCTCAAGGTTACGAATTCGCTTTGTCTGCCGCTATCCGAGCTCTGCAGGCTAAGTAATTAAGACACTCTGCAGCCCTTCCTGGCTGTCTTATTCACAAGATAAAAGAGAAAGAAACATGGATATCCGCAAAATCAAGAAGCTTATCGAGTTAGTTGAAGAGTCTGGCATCGCAGAACTGGAAATTTCTGAAGGTGAAGAGTCAGTACGCATCAGTCGTTACGGCGCACCAGCTCCAGCGGCTCAAGTGCACTATGCAGCGGCACCCGCTCCAATGGCAGCACCAGCGCCTGTAGCTCAAGCAGCAGCGGTAGCAGAAGCACCAGCGGCGAAAGTGCCAGCTGGCCATAAAGTGCTTTCTCCAATGGTAGGTACTTTCTACCGTTCACCAAGCCCAGATGCCAAAGCGTTTATCGAAGTGGGTCAAAGCGTTTCTGCTGGCGATACCCTGTGTATCGTTGAAGCAATGAAAATGATGAACCAAATCGAAGCGGACAAATCAGGCGTAGTAACGGCGATTCTTGTTGAAGATGGTCAGCCAGTTGAATTCGACCAACCACTTGTTGTTATCGAATAATCGAGGCCACCTTTATGTTAGATAAAGTAGTCATCGCGAACCGAGGCGAAATCGCGCTCCGTATTCTTCGCGCCTGTAAAGAATTAGGTATCAAGACGGTAGCCGTACACTCAACGGCTGACCGTGACTTGAAACACGTACTGCTGGCCGATGAGTCTATCTGTATCGGTCCTGCAAAAAGCATCGACAGCTACCTGAACATTCCACGCATTATCTCTGCGGCGGAAGTCACCGGTGCAGTGGCGATCCACCCTGGTTACGGCTTTTTGTCTGAAAACGCGGATTTCGCAGAACAAGTCGAGCGCAGCGGCTTCATCTTTGTAGGTCCAAAAGCGGAAACCATCCGTTTGATGGGTGACAAAGTGTCAGCGATCAACGCGATGAAAAAAGCGGGTGTACCTTGTGTACCTGGTTCAGACGGCCCACTGGATAACGACGAAGCGAAAAACAAAGCTCACGCGAAACGCATCGGCTACCCAGTCATCATCAAAGCCTCTGGCGGCGGCGGCGGTCGTGGTATGCGCGTGGTGCGTAACGAAGCTGAATTGACTAAATCAATCCAGATGACGCGCGCCGAAGCGAAAGCAGCATTCAACAACGACATGGTGTACATGGAGAAATTCCTTGAGAACCCACGTCACGTTGAAGTGCAAGTGATCGCTGACGGTCAAGGCAATGCCATTCACCTAGGTGAACGTGACTGTTC
>JBOFIW010000214.1:0-5924 GCA_051650365.1 Vibrio sp.
ACTCCATGGCTGATTTAATCCCTAGTTTTGTCATGATCCGTGTCTTATAGGTGCTCACGGTCTTCTGGTTAATTTCCAGCTGTAAGGCTATTTCTTTATTCGTTAACCCTTCTACTAACATATGGGCGACGGCCATTTCTCGCTCTGAAAGTTGCTCCAATTCATTGCGCTGAACCATAGCAGAGATTTGCAAGTTGTACTGTTCAGCTTGCGTTAAAATACGACCTACTGTATCCGCTAAAGTATTGGATCTCCACACAGTGCATCCGTTTTCCTGCACATGGGCCTCAGTACCTAACCCATCTTGTAATACAGTCACCACTCCTTGGTAGTAAGGACGGAGCAAATCTTTAAATGCTTCAAGACTCATTCCTGATAAAAATTTACTTTCGACTACCACCAAGTTAATCGGAAGATCACGTAGTTTGTGCAGGGTTTGTTCAATATCTTGAGCGATGAACACCTTGCTGACTTGAATTTCTTTTTGCAGCAATTTTTGCAACGCACTGGCACTAAAGAGATAGTTATCCACCAACAGCACCTGCCATCCATCATCCATACTTTGACAATCAAGGCACTGACGGCGATTCTTGGTATACAACTCACTAAGCTGGACTATCGACATTGGTTTAGCAGAGTAATAACCCTGACAAGTATCCACACCGAGGTGGCGCAGGTATTGCCACGTTTCTTCATTCTCGACCCCTTCCACCACACAGTGCAACCCTAAAGATTGGGCCAACAGAAGACACATATTAGTTAATTGTTGGTGTTTATAATTGGTGGCAAGATCGTGCACAAAGCTGCGATCAATTTTCAGCTCGGTAAAAGGCAACTGAGCCAGTTGGCCTAACGAAGCGTACCCTGTACCAAAATCATCAATTGATAAGCCGACACCATACATACGTAAACGAGCAAGATTCGCTAACGAGGTCATGGTGCCGTTGTACACTTCGTGTTCGGTCAGTTCCAGCGTCAACTTGCTTGGGACAAAATTGTAAGTGTCACAAATTGCCAGAATGGGATCGCAAATAGATTGCTGCAAGTTACTCTGACTGATGTTAACGGACAACTGTATATCCGCTTCAATACTCGCCAAAGCAGAAACCGCTTTCTCTAATACGGTAAGAAAGAGTTTTTCATGCAAGCCACATTGATCAATCAGGGGCAAAAAAGTAGCAGGGCTTAATAGGCCATGAGTCGGGTGTTCATAGCGCACTAGCGCTTCAACACCAACAATTGCCCCACTACGAAAATCAAACTGTGGTTGATAATAGTTAAAAATATGATCATGGATAAAGGCCTGCTCTATCTCTTCTGCCGTCAAGTTAATCGCAAGATTGCCATCATCCGTTTTAGGTTGAGCTTGTTCTTGGAATTTCTCAATCACACGCTGTAGATCTTTCACCTCATAAGGTTTGGATAAACGTTCAACAAATGGAAACCCCGCCAAACTACACATGTTACGAGTTAATTCAAGAATCGCATCATCCACTGCACTCAGAACAACCACACCAAGCTTTGGCGCTCGTTCACTCAATTGAGAAAGCAAGCTGATCCCATCCATATGGGGCATTCGGATATCGCAAAACATGAGATCAATGCCCACTTTATTACTTAATTCTAAGGCAGCAAATCCGTTTTCAGCCAAAATGACCTCATCCAACCCAAGCTGTCTTAGCTTGAGCCTCAGGCTTGTCGCCTGAATACGATCATCTTCTACTATCATGATTTTCATAACACTATTCGCTCTGATGCTGATTGAGCCACTGTTGTGCCTGCTCGACAACTTCATGCATGGCATTGATCAGTTGCTGCTTATCCATAACCAGTTGTTGCGGATCATTCTGTTGCTCAACGGTTTTGGCCAATTCAGCTAACCGTTGTAATTGAAGGGAACCAGCGGCCCCTTTTATTCTGTGAGCTACCCCTTTCACATCGCAATCGGGTTGATTCAGTAACTGAATATCTTGGGTAAGAGACTCAACAACTACCATTGCCATCTCTTCACGTTCATCATCTTGATAAGCCTCTAACCAACCGCTTTTCTCATAAGTTTCTACGGTTTGTGGAGCAAGGTAACGGCTCAATATCGTACGTAACGTGGCCAAACGATAGGGTTTGTAGATCACCTTATCCATTCCCGCTTGCCGAGCTTGCTCTGCGGCGAAGCGAGAATCTTCCGCGGTACAGCCAATCACTGCACCTTTAAACTCGGAGACCTCCTGTTTGACTTTGCGAGTCAAGGCAAAGCCATCAAGGTGCGGCATATGGGCATCTGTGATCAATAGGTCATATTGTTCAGGATGAGCCTGTAGTTTTTCGAAAGCCTGTAGTCCATCATTAACCAAAGTCGCACTAAGGCCGAGCTCACTGAGTTGTCTCTTGAGCAACAAACGGTTAATCGCATCATCATCGGCGACTAACACATGTCCTTTCAATAAGCGTTGTTGCATGGGTACAGAAAAATCATAGGTTGAACTGGCCGCCTCTCGCAGCATATTAAGTAGCAGATCAGGGTAAATATTTGACCCCGTTACCTCTATCTGGCGTTCATCGTCCTGAATTTGGATACCCAATGCTTTCGCCCACAAAAGATAGGGAGAGTGATACGACATGGCTAGCGTCTTAGATTGAAATTCGGCACAAGGCTCAATTTCAACCGGTAAAGAAACAATCACTTGTGTACCAGCGTTAAGTGTGCTCTTAACTGTAATTTGGCCTTGCATCAGTTCGATCAAGTTCGCCACGATTGACATACCAAGCCCTGTGCCACCGAATCGGCGCGTAATGGTACTGTCAGCTTGCGCGAACGGCACAAAGATGGTGTCAATCTGTGCTTGCGTCATACCACAACCAGTATCCTCTACCATTAGGGTCAAACAGTTTGACGTAGCTTCCACTTTCACCACCACTCGTCCTTGCTCAGTAAACTTGATGGCGTTTGAGATTAAGTTAGTCACTATCTGGTTAAAGCGCAGTGCATCAAACTCCACTAACAGTAAGTCACTCGGTGACCATATCACCTCAAGCTCAATCTGTTTAAGCTGTGCACTCGCTTCAAAACCACGTAATAAAGGTCCGAGTTCATCGGCCAGATTATAGCTAGCAATGTCTAATTGAAGCTGCTGCGCCTCTATTTTAGAGAAATCTAAAATGTCATTAACGTGTAATTTTAGGCGTTCCGCAGAGCTTATTGCATTCGTCAATAAAAGTTGGCTTTCACTGTTTTTTAAACGTGAAGCCAGAATCTCCATCAGACCTAACATCGCTGCAATCGGAGTACGCAGTTCATGGCTGACCACGGCGAGAAAATGGTTTCGCGCTTCAACCGCTTGTAACGCTTGCTCATTCGATTGACGCAAGGCTTGTTCAGTCTCTTTTAGCTCAGTGATATCGTTAAACAAGGTGAGATAGTATTGACGCTGATTAATCGGGTGAGAAATAGCGCGGCGAATAACATGAAAAAAATGCCCCCCAATTGAACAATTCGTTTGTGGGGCCTGTATGACTAATGAATATTCGGCATCCAATTCTTCCGGCAAAGCAATAAAGGAGCAGTCTGGTCGCTGATTAAAACAGTCATTATCACCACATATTTGGAAATTTTCTCGATAAGTCGCATTGGTGAGCACCACTTCACCTTTATCATCAGAGATAAAAATCATGCTTGGAATTTCATCAAGAAGTTCTCTTAACCAGCTCAACTGCTCAGAGGAGAATCGAGCTACTTGTTCTGAGTTGCGTAACCGGCCTCGTAATTGACTCATAAGTATGGTTACAACAAGCCCTAAACTGAGCAAACAACATAAGGCAATTAAACTATAAATCAAAACTTGTTGTTTATTGTAACCAAACTGAACCGTTACTTTGGCATAGGCATTTTCAATTTCATCTATTTCTTTTGCACTAAAGGTCGCTAGTGCCTTTTTTAGCATATTCTGTAAAGACAGCGCATCCTTACGTACAATCATAGTGACATCTATATTAAATAGGTTCTCTTTCGGTGAAGAAAACTTAAAATCTCTTTGATACCTATCCCAAAAAACTTGATGTTTAAGTGTTCGATTTAATAAACCATGAGTAATTTCACCCGATATCAAGGCCTCTTCCAAATCAGATACGGCATGATAAACCTTTATTTTTTTAAGGATTTTTTTTGAATCAATATAAGAGTAAAACTTACCTGTTCGATCTAGAACACCCACCACCTTTTCTTTATAAGGCAATGTGGTTTCTATATAGCCAAACTCAATATCTGTGTATTTCCCTGTATCTAAAAAATATCGCTCATCAACATCATGAAGATTATAACTCGGAATGATATCTACAATACCTGCCTTCAACATCTCTTCAACATTACGACCATTAGCAGGAACAAACTCAAAATTTAAAATACTCTTAGCGCTAATACGGTCAAATAAATCATGAATATAACCCCGGTATTTTCCTTTTTTATCATCCCAATAAGATATCGGAAACAAATCGTCTTGAACTGTATAACGGACAACAGAATCAATACTTTCATTACGCAAAATTTTTAAATTTTCCTGATCATTTAGAAAATAAATATCTGATGACTTAAGTTTATACTTTGTTAATCCTTTATTTTCAGCCTCAATAACTTTATTTATCGCTGAAAGCAACAATGGCTTATGAATATTAATCAAAACACGATTTATTTGTGTACCTAGCTTAGGGTCAAAAATAACTTTTCCAAAAGATAAGCGATTTTTACTGATGTAATGATTTAGAGAGACAAAATTGGTAATTGTTGCGTCCGCAATCCCCTGACGTATCATCTCTACTGAGCTGTTGTAATTTCGCCCCATAACAATATTGGGATACCCGCGATTTTTTAAAATTTCACAATATGAAGTACCTTGTACACAAGCCCATTTTAACTGATCAAAAGGTTGATTCTCCAAGTTTTTATTTCTAAGCCATATGACACGTACATTTTCATATAAAGGCCTAGAAAAGAGAAACTTTCCTTCACGTTCAGGAGTTTGACCATAGCCAACAGCCATATCGGCTTCACCAGTACGCACAGCACCGAGCAGCTCTTCAATAGTGTTAAAGCCTCTGTAACGGATTGTCACACCAAGTTCTTTGGCAAGTCCTGATGCGAAATCATGTTCAATACCAATAGGCTCTTGCCTAGTCCCCCCCCAATATGGCATCCAGACTTCCTTTAATACTGCAACAGTAATTTCTGATTTATCATGCAGATACTGGGTCTCAACAGGAGATAAATAATCTGCGGAATGCACAAAAAATGGAAAGAAAATAAGTTCAAATATAAAGAAATATTGCTTCAAAAGACATCCAACCCGTGACATTGCTCGCAAACACGCGCAAATAATAATCTAACCATCTAGAACTGAGCAACATTATTAGCACGACAACTTCTTTTGAACTGATTATCTCCCGCACCAATCAACGAATGAAAGAATATTCCCACACAAACTCTTTTGTGAGCAACAAACCAATAAAGCCACACGGCAATCATTATCGTAGCGAATGAGTTAAGCTAAATAGTTACTATTTCATTACAACCACAGTGCTCATTAAAATTAACCATCAGAGAGAGTAGCGGCAACTTAACGAAATATATAAGACAACAGCCAACAATAAACTTGGCTGTTTCAGGTATCCCATTTAAACCATGGCGTTAACGCAAGCGAAGCAGGCTCACTCGATACAAAAGCAAAGAGGCCAATAAAAACGCACAACCTAACATCTTGTTAAATGGCATTGTTTCGTCATAAATCACCACACTCAGCACCAAAGTCCATACCGGTTCTAGTAGCATCAATAACGCAGCATTAGTCGGGTTTGCACTTTTTTGCCCCATGGTTTGCATTAAGTATCGCAAGCTTGTAGCAAGTAACACACTCAGAGCAAACCACTTCCAAGTCACT
>JBOFIW010000215.1:0-4661 GCA_051650365.1 Vibrio sp.
AAATGAGTAAACATGAAAGTCACAACCCTTTGAAATTCAGGTAACAACCCACAAAGTAAACCAGATAGATAAAAACCGAAAGGGATTTTTTGCTCTCAGCACCACAGCCTTAAGCGCGGCGCTGAGAACAACAAAATTAGAGAGTAAAACGGTGGATCATTTGATTTGCGCTACCCCGCCACTCCAACATAGGATCCGCCAGTTCTTGCTCAAACTTACCATCCACCAGCACATCGAGATAAGGCAAAATGTGTTGCTGCTGTTCACTAAGTTCGTCTAGACGATAACCTGTCCATAGCCAGATGTCTTTACCCAAACATTCCTCTCTTACTCTGCGTACCAAACGTAAAACCGCTTCGAGATTTGCAGGATGAAGAGGATCACCGCCAGAGAGCGATAAACCTCGGCGTTTAATGCGTGTATCGTTTAAGTCCGCGATGATCTGATCTTCCAATTCTTGAGTATAAAGATGGCCAGATGAAGGTGACCAAGTGCTTTGGTTATAACACCCTTTGCATTGATGCACACAACCGGAGACAAACAGTGTGCAGCGTGTCCCCGGCCCGTTGACCACATCAATTGGATAGTATTGATGATAATTCATAGTGTTACAGGTGTTTTACCCGACGTTTTACTTCTTCTTGTTTACCAACGTTAAATGGACGTGCATCTGGGCTGCCCAAATAACCACACACACGGCGTGTAACAGAAACTTTCGTTGGTTCATGGTTGCCACAGCGCGGGCAAACAAACCCTTTGCTCGTGCAATCGAACTCTCCAGTAAAGCCACACTCGTAACATTCGTCAATTGGTGTGTTAGTCCCGTAGTACGGCACTCGCTGATAGCTGTAATCCCACACGTTCTCTAGCGCTTCGACATTGCGTTGCATATTAGGGAATTCACCGTAACAGATGAAACCACCGCTGGAAATTTCTGGGTACGGCATTTCAAAATCGATTTTGTCGTACGGGTTAACCTTCTTCTGTACATCTAAGTGGAAGCTGTTGGTGTAGTAACCTTTATCTGTCACCCCTTCTACCACGCCAAATTGTTTGGCATCAATACGGCAGAATCGGCTACACAAGTTTTCACTTGGCGTGCCATACAGGCTAAACGCGTAGCCCGTTTCTTTCTTCCACTGCTCTACGGTGTTGCGCATGTGCTGGATGATTTTCACCGCCTCTTCACGCAGTTGTTCATCATCGTAAACGTGTTTTTGAGCACCAAACAATGCCGTGATGGTTTCGTGCACACCAATATAGCCCAGTGAAATAGAGGCGCGGCCATGTTTGAAAATATCGGCAATCGAATCATCGGCTTTCAAACGCACACCACACGCACCTTCCATATACAGAATAGGGGCTACACGGGCTTTCACATTTTCTAAACGGTTAATTCGAGTATCCAACGCGCGACGTGCCAGTTTTAGTTTTTCATCGAGTAGTGTGTAAAACTGCTTCACATCACCTTTGGCTTTAAGCGCGATGCGTGGCAAGTTTAAGCTCACCACACCAAGGTTGTTACGCCCTTCATGGATCAGCTCACCATTTTCTTCATAGGTATTCAGGAATGAACGGCAACCCATTGGGGTTTTGAATGACCCCGTCACCTCAACCACTTTGTCGTAGTTCAGAATATCTGGGTACATGCGCTTAGAAGCGCATTCCAGCGCCAGCTGCTTAATGTCGTAGTTAGGATCTTCGGCTTTATGGTTAAGACCATCTTTAATCGCAAATACCAGTTTCGGGAATACTGCCGTTTTACGGTTTTTGCCCAAACCTGCGATGCGATTTTTCAAAATTGATTGCTGGATCAAACGCGATTCCCAGCTGGTACCTAAGCCAAAACCGAAAGTCACAAACGGGGTTTGCCCATTTGCTGTATGTAGGGTGTTCACTTCATATTCCAAAGATTGGAATGCATCGTAACACTCTTTCTCAGTGCGTGATTTAGCAAACGCTGCTGGGCTATGAATATCCCACTCACGAGCAATGTCTAAATGCTTTTCGTAACTAGCCGTCACATAAGGTGCGAGCACTTCATCAATCCGGTTGATGGTAGTGCCACCATAAATATGGCTAGCAACTTGAGCAATAATTTGCGCAGTCACCGCCGTTGCGGTTGAAATTGACTTAGGTGTATCAATTTCCGCATTACCCATTTTGAAACCGTGGGTTAGCATGCCTTTGAGATCAATCAGCATGCAGTTAAACATTGGGAAAAATGGTGCGTAATCCAGATCGTGATAGTGAATATCACCCTTCTCATGTGCCTGCACTACATCACGCGGCAAAATACGCGTTTTAGCATAATGTTTAGCCACAATACCTGCTAACAAATCACGCTGAGTTGGAATCACTTTGCCATCTTTATTCGCATTTTCGTTAAGCAGATCAGCATTGCTCTCTTCGATCAGTCCTTCAATCTCTTTGGTCAGTTTGCTCTGCTTCTCACGTGCGACATCTCGGTCATGGCGATATTCAATGTATGAACGAGCTAATGCTTTGTACGGGCCTTGCATTAGCTCGTTCTCTACTAGGGTTTGAATCTCGGCGATATGCACCTCTTCGTAACCTTTTAGCTTGAGCTCAACCGCTAACGCGACATTCAACGCATAAATGGCGATTTCTTGATCTGCATGCTCAGCTGCGCTTTCCACAGCAGCTTGGATACGATCCCTGTTAAACGGGGCTTTTGAGCCATCACGCTTGATTACGATAGGTTTCACCTTTTCTCCTTACCCAGCATACTCACAGAGTTATCCACAAATACACTATATAGGGCTAATTATTCTGCGACTGACACTATATGTTGTGGCGTATTTAACGAAATGCCTCAAGCGAGAGTATTGATTTAGATCAACGAAAATAGACCAACGAACAAGATCAATGCGATCTTATTGGGGAAGATCCCAAACCAGAAAGAAACTTTGAAAATAACTATTTTTGTGATTTGAGTAACTGAACTGAGGAAAGTGTGACCCTGCTTATTGCGGTGGCTAAGTTACCGCAGGCAATCTATTTTTAAGCGATGAAAGTGCGCAAAAATTTAACGTCTTAGATACGGATTAACTTCTCATTTTTGTAGCGAAGCTCGCCCTATCACTAGTCGTTACAAGTGGAAAAAGAGCGTCATCACGGCGCTCTTGAAAAACTTTCGGCCATGCCGAAAAAGAGTTTGAACGGTTGTTACAGTTGCACGTTTACTTTAGGAAAATCTATATCAGTGCCAGCTACGTGGTTTGCATAGTTTGTAAAGGTATTCGCACTCACTTGAGCTAATACTTCAAAAACCAATCCTTCATCAACACCCTGTGCACGTGCGGCTTCCAATTGTTCATCCGCAATCACGCCACGTTGTTTTACCAGAGAGACGGCCAGTTGCACTAAGGCGTTATCCAACGCATTAGCCGCTGTACCTTGACGTGCGGCGAGAATCTGATCATCAGACAACCCCGTACTACGGCTAATCATGGTGTGGGCAGACAAACAGTATTGGCACGCATTAGCTTGACCAACGGCAAGCGCAATGAGTTCACGCTGCTTAGCCGTTAAGCGGCCTTGGCTAAGCGCTTCGCTAAATGCCAAATAAGCATTCAATACGGTCGAGGAGTGTGCCACCGTCGCATACAGATTCGGAACCATGCCGATTTTTTGTTTGATCGCATTTAGGGTTACAGCAGCTTCGCCTTGTGGGTTGGATACAGGGGTAATACGGCTCATGATAAGCTCCTTATTGATTTTGTGATTTGTGTTTCAGTGAATTAACGTTGTGTATATTGACACAATGAAAAATACGAATTATCACTAAAAATCCATAAAATCACACAATACGTCTTATCTCATGGATGCGCTCTCAACCCTAATTCAACATGCCGCCCCCAAAGCCAGCTTGTTTTTCTCTGGCAATCTTTGTCAAAGTTCGGAAAGTGTCGAATACGGCAATGCAGGTCAACTCCATTTATTACGCAGTGGCGAGTTGGCTCTACACCAAGCGGGCAGTTCCGCCCTTACACTCCGTGAACCGACACTGATCGTATACCCTCGCGGTCGACATCATCGCTTGCAGCCTATGCATTTCAGTGGGTGTGATTTGGTTTGTGCTCGCTTAACCTTTAGAGACTCCCCCTTATTTCGTGCGTTGCCGGATACATTGATCATTCCCCTTGCACAACTCGATGGGCTAGCACCTACCATTAATTTGCTGTTTGAAGAAGCGTTTTCTCAGCGCTATGCCCATACCGCGGTAGTGGCTAGCTTATTGGATCTTCTGCTACTGCTGCTGTTGCGCCATCTGGTTGAACACCATTTATGTGAATCGGGCTTATTGGCCGCAATGACGGATCCTAAACTCGCCAAAGCCATCGAAGCCATTCATGCTAACCTCGATACTCCGTGGACCATTGCAGAATTAGCCAATTTGGCCGGTATGTCTCGGGCTCAATTCGCAGCACGTTTTCATCAAGTGATCGGTCAGCCTCCGCTAAGTTACGTGACAGAGTCACGCTTACTGCTGGCGAAACAATTGCTGCTTTCAGGGCAACCTATTAAGTTTATTGCTTTAGAAGTGGGATACAGCGGTGGGGTGGCTTTTTCTCGCGCTTTCGAACGTCAATTTGGTTTAACACCAACGCGTTGGTTGCAACAACATAAACGAAATA
>JBOFIW010000216.1:0-1133 GCA_051650365.1 Vibrio sp.
CCAACGCATCATACAAATCGAGAATTTCTGCATCACTATGGCTGCTATTGAGCGCCGATTGCCAACGCTGGTAACCCTGTTTATCAACTTTACCTTCTTTGGCGATCTGCTGACAAAAGGCTTGGCCTTGTCCTACCGCATCTTTCTCCATCAGGGCTTGAGCTTGCTCTTGCACGCTAAAATGTTGGCGTAAGCGACGCAGTTTCCACAACTCTTTGCCGATGGCACCTAAGCCTAATGTCGCCAAAGCACTTACAAAGCCCGCCCAACCTAAGCTGAGCCAGTCTGCGCTTTGAATGGCTTGCACTACGCTATCGACAGCCTGCCATGCCACCAAACCACTGAATGCAGCAAACAAACCGCCCGCGAACCACTTGCGCCCTTTACTAGGGCGAATAATGGTATCAATCTGAGCTTCCAGCTCTTCTGCCGGTTCTTCAACACTCATCGGCACAAACTTTTCTTGTGCGCTGAATTGCTGCTGAGCCGTGAAAGTCGGCGTTTCAATACTGTCTTGCAGCGGCTCATTAAAAATCTGTTTGGTTTTGAGATCGCTCATCGCAGTTTATCTCCAATCAGAATGTCGAGGGCTTTATCAACCCGAATATGCTGACACGGCTCATCATTGGCGGTTGGCAACGGGCGAAACGCCGTGAAATCAAACGACTTTCGCTGCCAATACTCGGGTTCTGGCAATTTGCGCGGTACTTCACCGGGGAATAGCGTGATCGATTCACCTTCCAACGTCACACCTTGAATCGCCGCAACCTTATTGTCTCCCTGCATGATGTAGCCCGATTGCGTAGCACGCACCGAGGCCATGCTGATACAGTTCATTTCAATATTTTCATACGCCGCATGTTGCCACGCCGGATGAATCATCTGCTGCAATAGAGAAACCATGTTGACATGCTGCTCAGGGGTCACGTGATCCGCTTTGGTTGCAGTAAATAATACCTTGTCGATTTTCGGTGCAAACAAACGACTGAGTAACCCACTGCGACCATAACGGAAACTTTGCATGATCTGTTCAAGGGCGCTGCGCATATCCAGAAACGATTCATGCCCCACATTGAGTGGCGATAGGCAATCCACCAACACGATTTGGCGATCAAACGTCGCGAAATAGTGCT
>JBOFIW010000217.1:0-6945 GCA_051650365.1 Vibrio sp.
TGATTTATTCCCCTTGTTGAAAAATGTGGCTGAAGCAAAATTATCCAATCGTGAATTGGGAGAATTACATCTTTTTATCAATACTAAAGGTGGGTGTGGTGCATCGACATTAGCGTTGAATACTGCATTAGAAATTGCCTCCACACACCCAGAACAAGTGTTGTTGTTAGACTTGGATATTCCGTTTGGCGTGATCTCGGAATACCTCAACATCATTCCTCAATACAGCCTCACGGATGTGATTGAGCACTCCAAAGATCTGGATCAGGACTCTTTGACGGGTATGGTTACTAAGCTGGAAAGTGGCCTGCATGTCCTTGGTTTTTTCCATGAAAATACGACAGAAGATTTCGATAAAGCACGGGAAATTGGCCATTTATTACCTATTCTTAGAGAGATCTATCCGTATGTCATTATTGATTTGTCTCGAGGGGTTGATCGTCTGTTCTCTGTGGTGGTGGCGCCCGCTACAAAAGTTTTTTTGGTGACTCAGCAAAACCTCGCGGCCATCAAAAATACCTCTCGGGTTTTGCGTATGTTGACCTTTGAGTATGGGGTCGCAAAAGAGCAGATTGAGCTTATCGTTAACCGTTATGAGAAACGCGCGTCGATTAAGCTAACAGACATCGAGCACACAATTACAGGGATTGCGGTCTTTATGATCCCAAATGATTACCGAGTTGCGATAGAAAGTGCCAATTTAGGGCGTCCTATCGTGTTGTATAAGAGAAATAGTGCGATAACCCGCTCAATTGTTGAATTTTCGCATCACATCGCAGTGCCAGAAGTAGAGAAGAAGAGCTGGTTGAAAAAACTGTTTTCTTAGCCTGTAGCTATAGAGAAACTAAAGGACAACGATATGTTTTTTAAAAGAAAAAATATAAATCCAGAGTTTCAGGAAAAAGCAGCGGCAATAGATGCAAAAGCCCAACCTTTGAGCAACAAAGAATTACTACTGAATAAAGAATTGAAAATTCCATCCAAAGAGGTGAGCTCTATAGATTTGATGAGCCAAGATCGAAAAATATTGGAGCGTCAAGCGAAAGAGAAAGCATTAGAAGAAGCGCGTAAACAGCTCGAACAAGAGCTATCCATCAAACACTATTACCACCGGCGGTTATTGGAAATCTTAGACTTAGGGTTGCTCGCTAGTTTGGAAAAAGAACGCGCAAAAAGTGATCTACACGATGCAATCGTGCAATTAATGGCGGAAGATCAAACTCACCCAATGAGTTCGGAAGGGCGTAAACGGGTAATTAAACAAATTGAAGATGAAGTGTTTGGCCTAGGGCCGTTAGAGCCTCTACTGCATGATAAAACCGTCTCGGATATTTTGGTGAATGGCCCCAAAAATATCTTTGTTGAACGTAAAGGTAAGCTGGAAAAAACGCCTTATACCTTTTTGGATGATCGGCATCTAAGAAACATCATTGATCGGATTGTTAGCCAAGTGGGACGTCGGATTGATGAAGCATCGCCAATGGTAGATGCTCGATTGCTTGATGGCTCAAGGGTTAACGCCATTATCCCACCACTGGCTCTCGATGGTGCCTCGGTATCGATCCGCCGCTTTGCGGTTGATAAACTCACCATGGACAATATGTTGAGTTACAACTCACTCTCACCACAGATGGCTAAATTTGTTGAAGCGGCGGTACAGGGAGAGCTCAACATTTTAATTGCCGGTGGTACTGGCTCTGGGAAAACCACGACGCTCAATATCTTTTCCGGTTTTATCCCCACTGATGATCGCATTATCACCATAGAAGACTCGGCAGAATTGCAATTGCAGCAGCCCCACGTTGTCAGGTTAGAAACTCGTCCACCAAATTTGGAAGGTAAAGGAGAGATCACCCAGCGTGACTTGGTGAAAAATGCCCTGCGGATGCGTCCTGACCGGATAGTGTTGGGAGAGGTGCGAGGAGCCGAGGCTGTGGATATGCTAGCAGCAATGAATACGGGTCACGATGGCTCATTAGCCACGATCCATGCCAATACACCGCGAGATGCTTTGAGCCGAGTCGAAAACATGTTTGCGATGGCTGGGTGGAATATTTCAGCCAAAAATTTACGAGCCCAGATCGCCTCTGCAATTCATCTTGTGGTGCAGATGGAGCGTCAAGAAGATGGTAAGCGACGTATGGTCAGCATCCAAGAGATCAATGGTATGGAAGGGGAGATTATCACCATGTCTGAGATCTTTTACTTTAAACGCCAAGGAGTCGATGCCGATGGCAATATTATTGGATTTTATACCGCAACGGGCGTTGTTCCCGCTTGTCATGATCAGTTAACCAAACGTGGGTTGGATTTGCCGTTTGAGCTATTTAACGAAAGCCATTCCTAGTTGGGGGATAATATGGATGACATTACCTATTTCTTTGTTTTGCTGTTTTTTGCTGTCGTTTTTATTTCTCAAGCATTAATCCTTCCAGCAGCAGGAAGTAAGGCTAAGCATAAAGAGCTAGCACAGCGGTTGAAACAGACCCAAATGGATCTGGATGAACAAACCCGCTCCTTACTGCAAGAGCATTATTTGAAAAGCTTATCTCCGCGAGATCGAAGCTTGGTTAAATTTACTCTGCTAGCTTCTTTGAAAAAAACAATTGAATTATCGGGGTTAGATTGGACATTAGCCCAAACCTTGGCGGTATGCTTAAGCATTAGTGTCTCTGCCATGATCGCCATGGTTATCCTGAATCAGCCTTGGTACTTGGTTGTCGCAGGAGGTGCTGCTATTTGGTTTCTGCTCCAGTTTTTTCTTCAAAAACGCATTACCGATCGCCTAAGTCGGTTTGAAGAGCAATTACCCGATGCCCTCGATATTATTCGTCGGATGTTGCAGGCAGGGCAGCCAGTCACGCAAGCGTTTAATGAAGTGGGGAAAGAGATGGGAGCCCCAATTGGTTTGGAGTTTAAAAACACGTTTAACTTGCTTAACTATGGATACGATATGCGGTTGGCCATCATGCAGATGGCCGAACGAACACCTACGGTTTCTATGCTCGCCTTTTCAAGTGCAGTGATGCTCCAGAAAGAAACGGGGGGGAACTTGTCAGAAAATCTTGAAAAAGTCAGCAAAGTATTGCGGCAAAGATTTAAATTAACCAGAAAAATCAAAACACTATCAGCAGAAAGCCGCCTTTCCGCATGGATTCTTGTACTTTCACCATTTGCATTATTTGTTGGATTAATGTTCATCAATCCTGATTATGTGAAGCCGTTATATCAAGACCCCAGAGGAATTGAGATGGTGAGTATAGGGGTTGTCAGCTTACTCTTTGGTGCCATATGGATTCGCAAGATTATCAGTTTCGAGGTGTGATATGGATGCATTACAAACGGCATTCTTAGCCATCCAGCAAAACGACCAGTGGGTGCTATTGCTATCCATACTGATTTCTACCAGTTTACTTGTCGTCGCTGTCGCTTTGGTGATCTCTAGCTACCGTACTCCGATGAAAAAAAAATTAGATCTGATTAACAAAGAGCTTGCTGGAAATACACTGAAAAAGAAAAACCGAAAAGTTGAGTACACCTTGGAGTCTCTTGCTCCTATTGTCGTTGGGAAGGACTCGAAAAATAAAACAAGTATTCGTAACCAGTTAAACCATGCCGGCTTTTTTAATCGTGATGCTTTAGTGATCTTTTACGCGATTAAGATTGTTTCTGCTTTGTTAGGGTTTGGGATGGCGGCGGTTGTATTCTTCTTATTGCCGGAGATGGATAACGAAAAACTCATTATAGTGATCTCGATAGCGGGTGGGCTTTATCTCCCTAATATCGGATTAAATCACTTTGTTAAACAACGGCAACGAACTATACGTGCCGGTGTGCCGGATGCTCTCGATCTGCTAGTGGTGTGTACCGAATCGGGACTGGGCTTTAATGCTGCATTAAGAAAAGTGGCCGATGAGCTAGTCATCTCTCATCCTGAATTAGCCGAAGAGTTGGATACTGTCTGCGCCAAAATTAAAGCTGGGGTAGAAATGACCACGGCATTTGAAGAGCTCGTGACTCGCACGGGACTGTCTGAAATTAATGGTTTGGTCAATATGTTGTCTCATGCCTCGAAAATCGGTGGCAGCTTGTCCCAAACGTTACGTGATTACACTGAGGATTTTCGTGATAAGCGTAATCAGGAAGTGGAAGAAATCGCAGCAAAAATACCGACAAAGATGATTTTTCCACTACTGTTATTTATATGGCCTTGCTTCTTTATTGTGGCCGTTGGGCCGGCGTTACTATCGCTCTCGGATGCGTTAGGTTAAAGGGGGAAAGGATGAATTTGAGCAAAACATTACCTGCATTATTATTGGCGTTGTTAACACTCTACGGCTGCTCTAACTCTGAGCCTCAAGCCCCAAAGTACGATTTAAGTTTATATGATGGAAAACCGATAGATTCGCTCACATCGGAAGTGCTACCTGCATCAGAAACAGAAGCGATTAAGCGTGGTGATTCTGCATTAAGAAATAACAATAGTGATCTCGCCCTTTATGAGTACATCCTTGCCCTCTCATTTTCAGATGCTCGGTATCAGGATAAAGCGCTGTACAACATCGGCCGGATACATGAGTCACGCGGTAATGTCGCATTAGCCTACAAAGCTTATGAGATGGCTATAGAGTACAACTCGAATAATGTCAGAGTATTGGCTCAGTTAGGAGCCATGGCGAGCAAACAAGGCCGAGTTGATGAAGGCAAAAGTTATTTCTTACGTGCACTGAATGCGGATCAAGTTAGGTTAAAAAACAGCAAAACCATAGTTGGAGGGCTTGATTCAGTGCAAGCAATTCGCCAGTTGGAAGTTGATCCTATGTCACCCGATATGGCTTACATAGGGCTTGGCGTGTTGGCTGACGTAGGTTCTCAACATGCGTTAGCAGAAGCTTATTATTTGAATGCGCTGAAAATTAAACCTAATTCAGTCAGTGGAATGCTGAATTTAGGCTACTCCTACTACATGAGTGGCCAGTACGACAAAGCAGAGCGTTACACACTCGCAGCACTTGAGAAAGATCCGGATAACAAAAAAGCGCAGAATAACTTAGCGCTGATTTATTTGGGTAGAGATGAGATTCCCCGTGCAACCAATATTTTTATGCGCAGTATGGGGGCCCCTGAAGCGCTTAATAACGTAGGCTATTTTTTGATTCTCCAAGGTAAGCCGGAGCAAGCTATTCCTTATTTACAAGAAGCGATAGATAAAAAGCCCTCTTACTACAAGCTTGCTAATGAAAACCTTGAACGAGCATTAGCTTTGGTTCGTGAGAAGCAAGTTAAGTCCTCTAAACAGGCTGCCACCACTTTGCACAAACCAGAGTAACATGACGGTCTGCCTACCAATTTAAGATTGGGTTGTTATTGCCTAACTTATACTCTGTTATTTATCTTGAATTAAAATGTTACTTTTTGGTTCGTTTGCTAACCTTGGTCACAGTTTAATAATGGGAAAAGTACATTCCCTTGAAGGTTGCATTTTATATATAGGAAAATTCTCCCATATTATTCAATCTTTGGGAAAATGATGAATAAGCAAGTGTTTATTAATAATGTCAATAATCTAAAGTCAATGACTCCGGCGGAGAAATTGATTATTGAATATTTCATTAAAAACTACACCATGTTGCCATTTGCAAAAATGGATGAGTTATGCCAACAAATGGGTGTGGGTAAAGCAACACTTGGGAGGTTTTTAAATCGACTTGGATTTGATGGGTTCATTGAATTTAAGAAAAGAGTTTCGGAAGAGTTAGTACAAGAGCTGACAACGCCGATTGATCGATGTGTAAAATCAACAATTCAAAGTCCTTATGAAGAATTAATAAAAAATCATCATCAAGAGATGCTCTCCAATTTGGAGTCCACCTATCAAATGTTAAGGTCAGATGATTTCTCATTGGCAATTCAATACCTGCTTAATCCACAAGGAAAACTCTATATTATGGGGAGTGCTTCTGCGGAGGCATTGGCCAATTATTTCTATCTGCTCGCTCGATACTTAAGGAAGGAAGTTATCTTTCTAAAGGCAGATCCCTCTACCTTGCCGCATCAGTTGGTTGATGTGACACCTGACGATACATTATTTGCCTTATCCTACCACCGTTTTTCCAATATCACCGTTCGCACAGTACGTTGGTTTAAACAACATGGCGGGAAAATAATTCTGTTAACCGATCAGCAAGTTAATCCTTTCGTTGCTTATAGTGATATCCAATTTACAGTGGAAAGCCATAGCGAGGGGTTATTTAATAACCGAACATCTGGGTTCTCTATTATTGAAGCCCTGATAAAGGGAATGTCAATTACTAATGAGAAAGATAAAAGATTCCGTAGAATTGAAGATACCTTCAACGATTTTCATATTTTCAAAGAAAATTAATAAAATATAAATACACTAGTCAGTTATTTTTAATAAGCCTAATTAAACAATTTGAGGTGTAATATGATTACATACTTAGCTATACCTATTATCTTTCTGGTCGGGTATTTTATTATTAAGAAATATAATACTCAGGCGGTTTTACTGCTTTCCGGTTTGTTTATGATTATGCTAGGCGTAATGAATGGTGACGCGGATTTTATGCCTAAAGGGGGCAAAACCACAGGATCTATTATTGTCGACTTCTTTGAAGTTATTCATGTGATAGCTTCTTCCACTTTAGCCAAATTGGGCTTGATTATTATGGCGGTCGGTGGTTTTTCAAAATACATGAGCCATATTGGTGCCGCTAACGCTATGGTGCAGATCGCAACGAAACCACTTTCCTACATCAAAAACCCTTACTTAGTTTTAGCTATGGCCTATATCACTGGGCAGTTGATCAACATCTTCATTCCTAGTGCGACAGGGCTATCGTTACTCCTTTTGGTGGCTATGTACCCAGTATTGGTTGGGGTAGGGTGCAACCCAGCAGCAGCGGCAGCAGTGGTTGCCACCAC
>JBOFIW010000218.1:0-42850 GCA_051650365.1 Vibrio sp.
GGAAACATAGTTTCCTCGTTAAAGGAATCTCGCCACAGTGTATTGCGCCCGAAACGCGGCTTTGGCTTATATGGAGAACAAGAATGACTCAGCAACACGAAACCTTACTGACCACGCCGTTGCATGCGTTACATATTGAGGTTGGCGCAAAAATGGTGCCTTTTGCGGGCTACGATATGCCAGTGCAATACGCCCTTGGGGTGAAAAAAGAGCATTTACATACCCGTGAAGCAGCAGGTCTGTTTGATGTTTCTCATATGGGACAACTGTGCTTGTACGGTGCTCAAGCCGCTGCCGCATTAGAAACCTTGGTTCCGGTTGACATTATTGATCTCCCAGCCGGTAAGCAGCGCTATGCGTTTTTCACCAATGCCCAAGGCGGCATTATGGATGATTTGATGGTGGCCAACATGGGTGACCATCTGTTTGTAGTGGTGAATGCGGCGTGTAAAGAGCAAGACATTGCGCATTTAAAAGCACATCTACCTGCGGATGTTGAGATGGAAGTGATCGAAGATCGCGCTCTGCTCGCTCTGCAAGGTCCGAAAGCGGCGCAAGTGCTCGCACGTTTGCAACCTGCCGTTGCCAATATGCTGTTTATGGATGTTCAGCTACTTGAGATCGATGGCGCAGAATGTATTGTCAGTCGCAGTGGTTACACCGGTGAAGATGGTTACGAAATCTCAGTGCCTGCTGATAAAGCGGCTGCACTGGCTCGTAAACTCACTGATTTTGAAGAAGTGGAGTGGATTGGCCTTGGCGCTCGCGACTCACTACGTTTGGAGTGTGGTTTGTGTCTCTATGGGCACGATCTCGACCCAACCACAACGCCAGTGGAAGCAAGCTTGCTGTGGGCGATTCAGCCAGTGCGCCGTAAAGGTGGCGCGCGTGAAGGTGGTTTCCCCGGTGCGGAGATTATTCTCAACCAGATTGAAACCAAACAAGTCAGCCGTAAACGCGTGGGTTTGGTCGGACAAACCAAAGCGCCAGTACGCGAAGGTACCGAGCTGTTTGACGCGCAAGGTAACAAAATTGGTATCGTGACCAGTGGTACTGCTGGTCCAACCGCAGATAAACCGGTTTCGATGGCTTATGTCAGCACTGAGTACGCCGCTTTAGGCAGTGAAGTGTTTGCCGAAGTGCGCGGGAAGATGCTGCCAATGACTGTCGAAAAAATGCCTTTTGTGCCTCAGCGTTATTATCGCGGAAAATAATCTAATTAGTGTCGTTCTTATGAATAGCGCTTATTAACAAAGGAAGGGAAACCTTCCTTTGTGCTTTTTGCAACGGAGGTTTGCAGCCTGAGCTGACCGAGAAAGCGGTTGTCATTTCAGCTTATTGGTTTATGATGCTGCGACGTACTTAAGCTGGTGCATCCGTATTTGTGCCAAAATTTGTACCGAATTCTTTGAACTCGTTACGCCGCTATTTATTACAGAATGAATTTAAAGCGTAATTTTTTCACACAAGTGTTGCTTGGTGTAACTCACCAGTCACCTTTCATTCTCTTTCCCCGCACATCACACCCATTCCAACCTCCACAAAAAATCCATATCTAGCAATCAGTTAGAAAAAATTCTATTTTCATTTTAATTCTTGCCCTATCTATCAAATTGAATATAAACCCATTGCATCAAAAGAAATCTTGTACCAAATTTGTACCAAATTTTCTGATGCAAGGTGAGTATGGCAATAACGGATGCATGGTTAAGAGCAACCAATGGCAAACCCTATTCAGGTAAGACTGAGATAAGCCACAGATTTGGGCTTGGCGTTCGTGTTAGCCCTAAAGGCAAGATCACTTGGGTTTATCGGGCTAACATCAACGGTAAAATGCAGCGCATCAAATTGGGTGAATACCCAGCAATGAAGCTGCGCGATGCAATCCAAGCCAGAGAAAGCCGAGCTGAGTTAGTCGAGCTTGGTTTTGACCCAAGAAAATCCACAAGATCTGCTAACGATGACTCAATAATCACTTTGAACGATCTTATCGATTATTGGGCAGAGAACCATGCAAGAGACAACATAAAGCAGTGTAATGCATTGCTGAAAATGTTCCACACCGATATCACTCCTACACTCGGTAGTTACCCAGCAAAACAACTCGAATTGATCGATTTCATGCCTGTTTTTTTGAAGGCGAAAAGGCGGGTGAGTGCAAAGCATTCGGCTAACCTGATGACACGTTTCAAGCAAGTACTCTCATATGCAGTGCGTCATGGTTTGTTGAAATACAACGTACTGACGGAACTTAAAAAAGCCGATGTTGGAGAATCCACTACACCGAAGAGAAGCCGCCAAGACGAACAAGGCGTCAAAGCACTTTGGAAAGTGATTGATGATATTTCCATTCACGAGAGCAATAAAAACTTTCTGCGCTTGATGCTGATTTTTGCCAACCGCAGTAACGAATTGCGGCTGGCTAAAAAAGCAGACTTTGATCTTGAGAAACGAGTGTGGACAGTCCCCGAAGAGAATAACAAAGTTCGTAAGAAGCAAGGCGGTGCAATTCGCAGAGCGATTCCACCTCTTGCTGAAAAAATTATCTTGGAGCAGTTTGCCATTTGGCCGAATCACACCATGATGTTCCCCCCTGTGAATACGGAACAAGACAGGCCAATGTCTGCCAACGTACCTGTTGATTTTGGTAGCAAGCTGGCCGATAGAATTGAAGAACTCGGTTTCCCGCGCACAACCAATCACGATATGCGAAGAACTGCGCGTAACATTTGGGAGTCAATGGGGGTGCCATATCACGTGGCAGAGACAATGTTAGGCCATAAGGTACATACTGGTGTTCAGAGTCATTATTTGGATTATGACTACATTAATGAACAACAAGTGGCATATTTGAAGTGGACAAGTATTATTTTCTAATGAATATATGATACTGTTTGCTTTAGTGGTTGGTTAAAGATCAATTGTATTCTAGGGAAATCATGAATAAAACGTACGAAGATAAGAGGACTCCAATATGGTTCATCGTAGTTTTGACAAGTCTTTTGACTGCTACTGCTATCGTGCTAGTTCTGATCTTACTAATCCATATTGTATCGACACCATCATTATTGCAGTATTCTGGATTCGCAGATTCATTTCTATTGAAAGATCCTAATGTCATTTCAGAACCATATTCAACTTATGCTTTAGGGCATTTAGTTAAAGAAAATGCAATTCTAAGGTTGGATGATTTTTGGTCATTTCAGAGTGGGTTCTATCAGACATTAATAACAGTTTTAATCGCTACGAATGGTATTCTGGCAGCTTTAGCGTTCATTTTTATAAAAACATCATCACATGATAAAGCCATAGAGTCTGCGGTAGAACATACTCATATCTTTCTAAACGGCCATGATTTCTCTGAAAAAGTTAAAAATTCTGTAGAGGCAAAAATGGCAGTATTACAAGGTGATTATGATTCGACTGCCAATCTATTAGATGAGAAATTATTAATATTGAATGATGATATTGTACCCAGTGTTTCTTCTTTTAAAGAGGATATTCCTGCATTAAAAAATAAAATAGAAAATTTGGAGAGATATGTTGGAGTTCTTACCCAAAGAGTTGCGGATTTGGATCGCTCTGAATTTTCTGAAAGTACACTAGAGATTAAGTAAAGTGAGTAGTCTATGGCTTTCATAAAAAAGAGAGTTAAAGCAATGGAAACCCCTCTGCAGTTTGAAAACTTAAACACACCTGACGATGTTATTAATTTTGCTTTGAAAAATGGGATAGAAACAGAGCCATTAGATGTCTCTGGTTTAACAGAGTTGCTTGGAATAAAAATGTATTTTGAGCCAATGCAAGGAGATAACTCTGGCTCTTTAGCCTTGGATAAAAAAACTGGTGAATGGCGAATGACCGTTAATTCATTACACCATCCGCATCGCCAAAGATTTACGATAGCCCACGAAATTGGACACCATATAAAACATGGAGCATTTCAACAAAACTTCTTAGATTCTAGTTTCTTTAGAAACGGTGAAACGAATACTTTGGAAATTGAAGCAAATAATTTTGCAGCTGAGCTGTTGATGCCAACTAAACGTTTTCGTGAACTCATCGCATCTGGTGTTACAAAAGTTGATGAGATCGCAGAGTATTTTAAAGTTTCAGTTATGGCGGTTCGTGTTCGAGCAAAACTGCTTGGTTATCAGGGGCATAACTTATGAGTGATTATATATATTATCCAGTGATAAAGACTAGAGATGCAGAGCTTAGATGTTTTGGTCATCTGAAGGAAGAGGACTTCTCTCATATATTACCAATTTACGAGCTTACAAAATCAAGATCTACGAAGTCAACTGCACCTGACGGTGATATACATAGAAGAATGTCTCAAATATCTAATATTCAAGGTGGAAATCCATTTATACTTGATTTGTGTACCTCACCAAAATATGAAAATCCTCAGATTAGGCAACTGCTTCAACCGTATGATGGTTTCTCTGAATGGAGATCTTTTCTTAATTTTTATAAGAAAGGTTTAAACATTATTCCAATGATTCATATCTATGAAGATGAAGAGTCATCATTTGATGATGTAGTTAGCTTTGTAAAAGAGACAAGCAAGCACTATGAAAAGTTAGCCGTCAGGCTACCTTATGATCTTGAAGTGGATGAATATTCATATTATCTAGCGCCTATTGTAAGCCATATTGGGAACAGCAAACTCATTGTTTTACTTGACGCCGATTACATTCGAAATGAATCGAAAAATGATGTTGAAGCAGTCATAGAGCAGTTTACTCGTTCAGTTTCAGGTGTGTTGGCTATGCCTAACATTGAAGAATGTGTCATGTTGTGTACTACGTTTCCGGCTAGTGTAGCTAAAGAAGGAAAAAGTGATTCAGATGGTGAGTTTCGTATTTATGAAGAACAAATATATCAAGGGGTAAAGAAAAAAGTACCAGTAAAATATGGGGATTACGCATCTATAAACACAGAGCAAATAGAGATAAAGGGGGGAACATTTGTACCAAGAATTGATATTGCTTTGACTGACAGTTTTATTTACAAGCGCTATCGCAGAGATGATGGTAGTTATCCGCGCTGTGCAAATGAAATGATACATGATAAGAAGTATGTAGACTTAGGTATTTGGTCGAACGAAGAGATAACTCTTGCTAGCAAAAATGCACCATCAGGAATTAGCCCTTCGTTTTGGATATCAGTACGGATGTTCTATTACATGCGCACTCGAGTCAACCTTAGAACTAATAGCTAAATGGTCTGGCGGCATTCTAGTGAGCGTCAGTATGTCGTCAGAGGTTATTACTTCACCTAGTTCTTTCTTTAATATTTCATTTGATCGCAGATATCTGTTCATCATGTCTTGTCTAGAAAGTTTTCTTATGTCTTCTAATGATAAGAGTCTACTGGCTTTGACACAGAGTTCATGCTTAGAACGGACTGTTGAAGTTCCGATGAGTTTTCTCAATAGAGGGACAGGTAATGTGCTCGCTAAGTTCTGTTTATCATGTCTTTTGAACTGGGAAGATTTGCGAATAACTTCCACATTGTTTGATGATACAAGCATTATGCCGACTTCTCGACCAATGCTGTTTCTTACTTGTTTAAGATTGGACTCTTCGCACACCACATAACAAAAGTCGAAATAAGACTTATAGCTTGGTGTTTGATAAGCAAGCCTGTCTGTTTTATCCTCGGAACCTTTTATTTCATACGCAGTGAATGCTTCAGAAGTCATAGAAACAACATCAGCCCTCCTGCTGCCAAACTGGAAGGGAACTTCACACCCAAGTACCTGTTCAGCATCACAACTAAGCAAGTGTTTGACTAGTATGGTTTTAATTTGCATTTCTTTCATAATATTTTCAGATTTTAGGCTAGCCACTTACACTCAATCATAGCACAATGCTGTGTTTATATACAGTTGATTTGAGTTTGAGTAGGCATTTTACACTGTTATTAATAGACTGTGTTGGAAACCTTTAAAGGATTTCAAACCATCCCGCGCTCTTTCGCCCATGCCATAAATTCAGCGTATGGGCGACGGCCTTTCATGCCGGGAATGGGTTTTGGGAAACCTAGCTTGGTTGTCCAGCGCCAAAGCGTGACTTGGCTGATGTTGAGAAGCTCTTTGATTTCTTGATCTGAAATGTAGAGTGGGGCACCTTGGTAAACTTTCCATGCAGGTGGTGTTTCGGGAACTTCCTGTTGTACTACTGGGTTTGATGCTGTTTTGGCCTGCAACGCTTCTTTTAAGAAGGCTGGTGCAGTGTATGAAAAAGTAAAGTCGGTATTGTTCATTGCACATCTCCATTATTGGGTGATGGCTCGGAATCAGCGTTACGCTTGTTTGAGTGGTCAGCTCTGTATATACTTGATTCCGAGGCGTAAAGTCTCATTGCACAAAGAATGCCCTTATTGGTTTGGTCACCGATAGGGGCTTTCTCTTATCTAGTCATTCGAGAGAGTCTAAGTATTTATTTACATCTCTAAACCATTTTGTAATGGCTTTTTCATTGCTTTGGTCGTGAGATAGATAAGTCATAAATTTTTTGGGGCGCGATAACTCGTCCCATCCTCCCGCATAGATATCGATATCAACTTGCACAACATGGCCACTAAAATTAATGAAAATGTGATTTTCGGTCGTCATGTTGATTTCAAAAGAGCGTGCAGTTAATTCTGATAGAAGTTTCGAATACTTCTTAAAAACCTTTAAAGGCAGATCTGTACTTGGGCCGAAGCCGGGAAAAACATACATTGTAAAATCCTCATTGCACAAAGATCTCAGTGGGCTGAGTTTAGGTGGTTTAACTTACTGCTCAGTTGGTCAGAAAGAGCGTTCACTTGTTTGAGTAGCGCGATATCAATTTCATTCATTGATACCTCAACGTCTTGGCAACGGTCGCAAAGTTGTAGTAACTGGTTCAAATCATCGTAGAAAGGGTCTTCTTTCGGGATGTTTGTCAGGTGCGATTCTAGGTGTGGCTTATGTAGCTTGATTGCACTGATATTCGATAGTGCTATCTCTACATCGATGAGTTTTAGGTGATCCATTAGTTTTAATCCATTCAATTAAGTAAACTTACTCATCAATGTTAGAAAACTAACCTTATTAAAGCAAGTGATTTGTAAGAAAACTTACTATGGATGTATGGAAACAAAAAAACCGCCCAGCAGGCGGCTTGAATGATTCGATGGGATCTAAAGGAGAACGGAATACCAGAAAACTCGGCCTACGATACTAATTTTTTGTTCCTGAATCTGTTCAGCACTGTACTCTCTAGGTGGATATTCAACTTCATTAAAGCTGTAAATCCTGATTCCTCCACCGGGAAGTCTGTAGAGCTTCTTAATAAAAAGCTCTCCGTTATGATTGATTGCAAAAATTTTCCCATCTACAAGAGTTTTATTGCCACAATCGATCCCAACCGTGGAGCCGTCTGGTAGAACAGGATCCATACTATTACCGTGGACAGAAACGCACTTTGCATTTTCTGTGTCTACGTTGTACCTGCGCAGAGTCGATTTAGCGAAACGTAGTCGATAACCTTTGTCATCCTCGACATCACAGATGAATCCGTTTCCAGCAGACAAGCGAACGTCAACTAAGAAGGGGATAGCTACCTCATCGTCTCCTAGAGGTGTGTTACTGTCCCAAACTTGCATATTTCCAAGCAATTCAGCATTGCCAGTTTCGTTTTGATCCTGTTGGCCTTTTCCTGTTTGGAGCCATTGGGGATCAACTCTAAGCTTTTTACAAAGGGCAATCAGGTTTGAACCTTTAGGTGTAGTCTCACCTCTCTCCCAAAACACCATTGATGTTGGAGATACCCCAATGCTCTTAGCAACTTCTTGCTGAGTTAGTTTCAGTTCTTTACGAACTCGGCGAATTCTTTCGCCAATAGTTTCTTTAGTCATGTTAGTTATCTTACATTCACTTGACCTAAGTTTTCTTATGTGTCTAAATATTAGAAAACTAATATGGAGTGTTTATGGAACCTCAATTGCCACCAATAAAAACTGTCGATGTGATTACATTCTTTGGAACGAAGCAGAAAGTAGCTAATGCCGTTGGTACAACTCACTCTGCTGTCAGCCAATGGGGTGAGTTTGTTCCTGAAAGCAGAGTGTTTGAATTTCATTACCTAATGAGAACGCCTGAATGGCGTCATAGTTGCGATGAATAAAACTTAGGTGTTTTTCAAAAAAGAAATTGATTCTCACGATTCTGTATAAATAACCAGTAAGGAGTAACTATGAATTTGGGTTTAAAAGCGACCATTCGTAATGCCGTTGACGAGTGGTGTTGTCAGGTGGATGCGAAGCGGGATATCGCTCAAGAGGTTGCACATCATTATCACAAGATGGGTCTGCAGTTTGATGAGGATGCTCCGGGCGGTGATCTCCTTAAGCCTGCCATTCCTGCCAATGCGCAAAACAATACGCAAAATTTTTTCCGTTGGAACCAACGTTCAAGCATGGAAAGCAAAGCCAATTTTATGGATACGCTTCCGGCCATTATTAGTGCGATGCCTAAAGATCTGGCCAGCAAAATGTTGAACAGGTTCCTTAATCCACTTGGTTTTACGGTTTCAGCCGTTGAGCGCAGGGTAGAGCGGTTTGATCGTGATGAACTGCTGGCGTATTTCGGTAAAGAGCATTTTGAAGCAACAAGGGCTGTATTGCTTTTGCGTAGTGCTCCGACCGATGAGCAAATTTATGAAGCTATTAAGGAGGTACGTGAAAGTGAAGTAGCTCATGCTCCGATCATTCATTACCTAGAAAACCAACTGTCTCGTTAGGAACTGACCATTCCACCGATTGCGAGTTTGTTATGGAGAACTTTGTGCAATGAGTCTTTATATGATTTTTTCATGTGGGCTGCGGTTTTATGTTGCCGTTACGCCTCAAGGTAAGCGCTTCGTTCCTCGTGAAGAGGCCGAAGCAATTTGGCACCAAATGCATGTGCGTAAGGTGGCCGTATGATTGAGTTTCTAGATCGTCCAATAGCCTTTCATCGAATTTTTGTTGAACTTGAGCTTGGTATTACTGGTGCTTTGTTTCTAAGCCAATCGCTCTACTGGAGTCGTCGAACCAATGAATCTGGTTGGTTTTACAAAACTCAAGAAGAGTGGGAGGAAGAAACTGGATTAAGCCGCAGAGAGCAGGATTCTGCTCGAAAGAGGCTGAAGTCTCTCGGCATTATTGAAGAGAAAAAACAAGGTGTTCCTTGCCGTGTTTTCTACAAAGTGAACGGTGAAAAATTACTGGTTCTTTTGAGCAAAAGGTCGGATCAAAAAAGTGAGAACCCAGTTTGTTCAAAGCAGACAATCCAGTTTGGCGGAAAGCGCCAAACTAGTTTGAACGAATCCGCCAACCTAGTTTGTACAAATCCGCCAAGCAGTGATGGCGGAATCAGCCAAACTAAAACAGAGAATACACATAGACTACCAGAGACTACTACAAAAACACTGAGTGTGATTGAGCAGTGTTTTGAGCATTTCTGGAAAATCTTTCCTACCAAAAAAGCCAAGAAGCAAGCATTCGATAAATTCAAAGCGATTGTGAAGCGACGAAGTGAATCACCCGAAGAATTCACCACCATGCTCTGCGCGGATGTGCATGCACGTTTGCAGAATGGTCAGTTCGGATTCGACAAACTTCACGCAACCACTTACTTGAACCAAGAGCGATGGAATGATGACCATGAGATCAATCGACCAGTCACTGCTAAATCAAGCGGTAAAACCAATCGTTACGAAGAATTCAACGAACAGCTTCTCAGAAAGTACGGGCACACTGCCACACCAGTTGGGGACTCAGGTAATTCAACTGACCCTAGCGGATTGGGTTCAGGCGAAGTTCACGGAGGCGTACGGGGCGAAGTGGCCTCACAAGGCGTTACCATCGACTTGGGCTCAGGGGATTTCTACGATGTCAGCGGTGGAGGTGAGGAAGGCCGTTAGCTCTGCGCTGTTGAATGGTGATGAGTGGCCCCCAAGCCTTCCTGAGTTTGTTGGCCTTGGGCAAAGCATCGATATCGATTTTGATGAGGCGTTTAAGCGCATGATCAGGGGACGACCACAAGGTGACATCGAGTATTGGGCAACTCAAGAAGTGGGTTTTGAATGCCGCCGATATCTGACGAATGAGAAAGCCAGAGCCAAGTACAGAAAGGCTTTGAAGAAATATTCTGATAAGGCGAAAGCAGGATCATTGCCGATTAGAAATTTAATGCAACTTGCTGATAAATCGAATTTGGTACCAGTTGAAAAGCTCGACCGACCCGATCCAAGTCAGTTCAACCAACATTCTGTTTTTGCGCGAATAGCGGCGCTAGGGAAGAGAGCTTAATGGCCATTTTAGTTCACTCAACCACATCGGTTGAAGATAAAAACCGTTGGGGAACCACTTGGGATTGTTTTGACGACGGGCAAGCTTTGTATGGTCGCCCCTTTAAGCTTGATGTTTGTGCAGAGCCAGCCACAGCAAAGGTGAACCGATTTTATACCTCAATCGAATGGCTTGAACTGCGAGCGGGTAGTTTTGAACAGCGCGGTATTGGTTTTTGCGGTGAGGATTTTAACCCCCAAGCAAAGATTGTTGGCTTTGATGCTTTGAATCTGCATTGGGAAAATGATTTTTGGTGTAATCCTCCCTTTGATTTGAAGCAGTTGTTTATCAAGAAAGCGTTCGCTGAAGCTCGTGCCGGAAATAGCGGCATGATGTTGTTGCCTTACGAACCCGCAACAGGATGGTGGCGTGAGTTGGTTGACGGCAAAGCGACAGCCATTTATGAACCGGATGGCCGTTACAACTTTTACGACATTGATGGTGTAACCAAAAAGACAGGGGTGAACTTTCCCTCTGCGTTCCTGCTCTGGACTCCTCACTTTACGCATTACACGCCAAAAATTCCGTTTAATCGCGGTGTGGCTGATGAGTTGGGCATTAATTTCCGCATGCGATTAGGGGAGGCAGCATAGTATGAGACCAGAAACGCTATTGGCGAAGTTTGACCTAAGAGGGCTGAACTATGAGCAAATGCATAACGGTGGCGGCAAAGGGATGTTTAGCCTAGAAGAACAGCTTGCAATTGTAGGAGTAAGTTGGAAGGAATCGCCTATTGGTTTCCTCGTATTGTTTGTCGAGGTGTTGGCCAACAAGGCATCTTTGAAGTTACTTCAGCAAGCGGTCAAGGTGGAGCTTGCCGAATTAACCAACGGTCAACGTGGCCAGAAAAGTGATAAAGCGTTTGAAGCGATGGTGGCTGCAGCGATCATTGAGGCGACTCAGCCATTAGGGCTGGTCTGCCCTTCATGCGGCGGAACGGGGAAGTATAAGAACGCCAGTTATAACTTGCGCAAGTGCCAGCATTGCAATGATGGAAGAGTGGAGTGGAGCGTAGAAACACGGTTCGCTACCATGTGCAGCGCTGGTTTTGCCTGCACGTATACTTACTTCAAAAAGCACTATCACCCGTTGCTAGAGCAACTCACCAAGTGGCTAGCGAACAAGCGTAACGCTGCAATGTTGGTGTTGATGGAGAGGATTGAGAGGGAGATGGCTTGAGTAACCGTATAATTAAGTTAACAATGAAAAGTTCAAAGGATTAGGGGGAATATCGTGTCTCAAATCGTAAAAGTGACTCCAAAAGCAATGTCGGCGATGGAATCTATTCCGCGTGATGTGCGAGTCAAAGCTCGTCGTGCTGTGGATTGGTTGAAGTCCGATAATGAAAGATCCCTTAAGCCAATATCCTTGTCACCGAGGCAAAGACTATTCCGTAGCGCATTGGGAAAAGGGTATTGGTTGGTTTACTCAAAGCAGGATGGAACGACGAAGATTGTTGATATTGTTCAGCAAGATAAAGTCTCTACAGTCATGAGGTCAAATTAATGATCATCATGAAGAGTGGACAGTTACAAGCGATACAGTGTCGCAAAGAGCTTGATGAGTTTGATGCGTTGTTAAAGTCAAAATCTGAACTGGGTGAAACAGAGCTACTTCAGTTTTTTAAGCAAAGGGATCAACTTGTATTGCTTATGGGAAGGGTTGTAGGTGTTGATGCCCCAGCAAATTTTAATGAAGAACTGCCTATTCTTGGGAAGTACCGTGCAGATTTTGTTGTAGCAGATAAAAGCCTAAAAACCTTTTCGTTTATTGAGTTTGAAAATGCAAAACTCGACTCTATTTTTCAACAGAGAATCAATAAGAAAACGTCTACTTATCCTTGGGCGAGCCGATTTGAACACGGTTACAGCCAAGTCATCGACTGGTATTTGCACTTAGCTGCCAATGATCACTCTAGGAACATGAAATCAGAGTTTGGGCATAACACAATCAAGTACTCAGGGGCACTTATCATAGGTCGTAAAGATGGCTTGAAACTTGGTGACTGTCAGGAAAGATTCGACGGACGAGTAGAGAGGCTATTAGTCGATAGCAAGCATATTGTTTGTTATACGTTCGATGATTTGTACGAAGCTATGGACGATCAGTTCGCAATACTTTCCCAGTTTTAACTTATTGACAAGCGCCTAGTATCGGGGCTACCCTTTTCGGGTACTGGCAAAATCCAGTGTCGGGATTCTCACCCCGCAGTATTACTAGGCGCATAGTCGCCAGCTTTTTGCTGGTTTTTTTATGCGTGATTCGGCACATCTATAGAATTATGGTGGGCTGGATGAGGCCGACTTCGGTTGGGCCGTTTCCTAGTAGGCGGTAGTGAGAACCTTGTCCAGTTCACCACCCGAATTCTCACTCGATGGTGAACTTCTATAAATCTACTAGGAGTCACACCATGACCACAGTTAATACAGCTATTGCATTAGCAAAAGCATCAGAACTCGTTTTCGTTTCTCAAAATAATAAACTTGTCACCGACACACTGAAGGTTGCTCAATACTTTGGTAAGCCGCATAAAGACGTTCTAGCAAAAGTAAGGTCTATTGATTGCTCTACCGAATTTAACGAGCGAAATTTTTCGCCCGTCGATTATCGTGATGTGAAAGGTGAAGTTCGCCCAAAGTATCAAATGACTAAAGATGGCTTTATCTTTCTTGTTATGAGCTATACGGGCAAACGCGCAGCAGAGATAAAAGAACACTATATCGAAGCGTTTAATGAAATGGCAGAAAAACTGGCAGGCAAAACGAAAAATGAAATCATGCCTGTGATGCCACCGAAAACCCTCAGACTATTGATGGTGATGGAAAAGGGGCATGTTGTTAGCACACAAGTGGTGCCAGATGATTGTGTCGTTTTCCGTACAGCGGACATCCCTCAACTAATCAGAGAACCCGGCTACTTTAATGTGGACGCCTTGCTATCCATCAACCAAGCTATCAATGAACAGTTGAAGTTGTGTGTGAAGAGTGGGGTGTTTTAGGTTATCGTTCATTTACCTGTGGATTCACTTTTTTCAAACTCTATGTGCCGATTGATTATCAAAAGGGCCTGCTAAAGAGCTGAATAGCAGTATAAAGATAAAGCGCCCTAGTGGGCGTTTTATCTTCAGTTAGTTTTCGTCTTAGGGGCACGTTACGTTCCCCAAGAGTATGATTATTGTTCATACGCAGATTTTTCGTTATCTTGTATTGCTGATTTTGCTGCTTTTTTAATGGTCTCACTGGTCTTTTTAAGTTGTGTCACATATTCTTTTGAACGATTGATCCCAATAATTCGCAAGCTCGCAGACGGAAATACGCTAAGGATGATTATCGTAACAGCTTCATAGAAGCTAAGCGTAAATTTTGGTTTGAATCCTATAAGTGCTAACAGAAAAAAAAGCGAGCACACAACTAATATGCCTAATATGGTTGATATATTAGACATTAAATTGAGCTTTTTCTTATACCCCTCTGCCTCTAGTTTAAAATCTTCAACGGAATCAGATTTTTCACAATCGCCACTTGTATAAACAGCATTTAAATCAGTAACTAAATTTTGTACATTTCGGTCTAGGTTGTTCGTTGATTTATTCTTTAACTGCCCCCAGAAGCTTGAAACAAAATTGATTGCCATCGCGACGCTAAGAAATGGTGCAAAATCATAAAGAAGAAAAGAAACGTCAGTTATAGATTGAGCTTCAGCCGCCATTACTGGAACTCCCTTTTCTCTGCTCTTTCAATCGATAAGTTGAAGAACTTAACAAGAGTATTGTAAAAGCTTTTCTCGTAGAGATTTAAAAATGCACGTGTTTCAGATAGGCGTTCTGTACCATTAGCGTACCTACCTAAGAAAATTAAGTGTTCTGGTGAAGCGAGTACAAATTCATTATCGATTCGCGACTGCTGATATTCATCGGCTAGCTTCTTAGGTATTGGTTTAACATGGAGCCTCTTAAGGGCAGACTCTGAGAGTCTATCGTAAAAATGTACGTCCTTAACATTCTGAGTGTTGTTTGTTAATAGATGAATATCACCATGATCCAGATGCCTTGATATTTTGCGGCCAATTTTTTCATCTGAAAGCATCTCGAACAAATCGCTTTCACCATGTTCATCAAAAAATACAAATAGATAGAGTTCGTTTTCACATATCGATAAAAGCTCATGCAATGCAAAAACTCTAGACGTAGTATCATTTAATGTAATGGGTGTATCGTCTTTTCTGTTTTTGAATCTTTCAATTATTTGTTGTAGTTCTGTTATAGGCATAGCAATGTTGATCTCAAGTGTTGACTGTCTTGCATTCTACCTAATTGATAGGTAGAAGTCAGGACATTTGAAAGTTAACTGAAAGGTTTTCATACCAAGAACTTAACTCTAACCTTACTACAAGGTGAGAGGGTTTGTAGTAGTTTAATGGTGTACGATTTCTAAGAATCATTTGTTCAAACTAATAAAGTGATCGTGCTCATATCTACATCTAACAGGTGAGTGTTGACATTCACCCCTAAATGGAGCAGGATTTCCACGATGATAAGCCTCACCTAATCGGTGGGGTTTTCTTTTATCTATCGTTTACCAATGGCAAAAGCACCTGATTAGGTGCTTTTTTTATGGGCGCAATATGCAAGAAAAAATCAGTTCTTTCTGTTCGTACCTAACGGCGGGAGTGTTTGCAGGCTTTGGTGCGCTAACACTTCAGGATTGGGTGAGCCTGCTTGGCCTGCTGTTCGTGGCGCTGACTTACTTTACCAATCGGTACTACAAGAAAAAGTCTTACGAGGTTTTGAAAAACCATCCGGAGCTTGCAAATCTCTATGAAAAAATTAGCGATTAAAACGGTCTGTTCTGTCGCTGCTATCCTTTCTGTTGTTTTTAATCTCCAACCTGAACTTCAAACTAGCCAACGTGGCTTAGAACATATCGCTAACCTTGAAGGTTGTCGACGCCAAGCTTATCAATGCAGTGCCGATGTTTGGACGCATGGCATCGGGCATACTTCTGATGTTAAAGCGGGTGACGTTGTTAGTGATCAGCAAATTGCTGAAAACTTTATCTCTGATATTCGTCAGGCTGAACGCTCTGTAAATCGAGCACTAACGCGTGATGTTACTCAAGCGCAATTCGATGTGCTGGTTAGCTTTGTCTTCAACCTTGGTGAAGGCAGTTTCCGCCGTTCTACGATGCTTAAACTATTTAATCAGGGCGATTGGCAAAGTGCCTGCCGTGAATTTTCGCGTTGGGTATATGTTAATGGCAAAAACTGCAGAGACCCTGATAGCGAGTGTTCAGGTATTGTTACGCGCCGAGAAGTGGAGCAAAACGCCTGCTTGTATGGGTGGTGATATGGTCAGATTGAAACTCATTGGAGCGGTGGTTGCTTTACTTTCCTTGATAGGCTCAGTAACGGTAAACCTGTGGTTGTTCGAATTAGTTCAGCAACAGCGTCAATCACTTGGAGAGTTAAACAACCAGTTAGGTGCAGCATTGCAGTCGAACCAAACCTTAGCCAATTCATTGAAGGCTGCAGAGCAAGAAAAGCGCGATGCGCAGTTAGCTGCCGATGAAATGAAACGGCTAACGGAGCAAAGACGCAATCAGGCAACTCAGTCTGTGGTTCTTATCGAGAAGGCACTAGAACATGAAACCTGTGTTGATATGCCTATCCCTGATTCTGGTCAGTGGATGTACTACAAGCCAAGTCGTGACTGAATATCGAGAACGGTTGGTTATTCCTCCTGCTGTTTATCTTACGACATGCGAACAACCTTTTTCACAACCACCAAGAACTTATGGGGAAGCAGTAAAACGCGACCCTGTTTGGTTTGCTGCATGGCGTTCCTGTGCAGATCAAATTGAACAATTGCGTCGTTTCTATCAGTTCGACGCTGTTCAACCCAATACGGGTGAAAAAACACTTCCTTAGGGCGGTCGTCCGTCATTGATTTTTGTCACCCGTTTTCCCTATGCGTGGGCATCTCGCTGTTTTTATTCGTTAGCTAAGACCATGGAGCAATTTGACTCATTGCTTACTCCTTACGTGTGAGCGCGGATAGAAAATCGAAAAGGTGCAAGTCAGGGTATGACTACCCACATTCAAGGCAACGTCAGCCGTAGGCGAAAAAGCGGCGTGACACTGGAGAGACAGAATTAGTAGGTGAGAAGTAGTGATGTCGACAAAAAGATTACGTATCACCGATAGCAAGATTAAAGAGCACTTAATAAGTGATACTGTCACGAGGCTTAGAGATGAACGATATGCGCTTGAGCTGCGTTTTCATAAGTCTCGTGAGAGTGCTACATGGTGGTTAATTGATAAGCGTAAAAGTAACGGTAAGTTTGGAAAGCCAAAGTGGGAACGTCTAGGTATTTGGCCGCGTTTGTCCGCTAAGGCACTGTTTGAGCTTCTTCCGCAAAAAATTGCGCGCATGGCCACCGATACGGATCAGATTGTTACGGATTGGACGTGTTTCGGTGATTGCTTACGTTGGTACGTTGAGCATATGGAATCCAATAAGGATATTTCACCTGAGCGTAAAAGCGCAGTGAGATCGGTGGTGTATAACCATTTAATCCCGGTGCTGAATGATTTGCCGTTAACTAATGTTCGCAAGCATCACATTAAAGATGTTTTGATTTGGCCTTTACGCCAACGTTATGAGTTAAGAACGGTGAAAGGCTATTTCGCCATGTTAAAGGCGGCTTTCAATCAGGCCTATCGAGAAGAGCATATTCCTACCAATCCTATTGCAGGCATAGTTTTTAGTGATTTCATTAAGAAGAAGATCACACCAAATGAAGGGAAGATTCAGTCTGATGATGTGCGTGATTTGTTGGGGCGACTGAAGGATAAACATCCTCAAAAGCAGATGTTCATTCTGATGATGTTGGCTCATGGCACTCGTATTCGTGAAACACGTTTGGCGAGATGGAGCCACATTGATTGGGAAGAGAGTATTTGGCGCATTCCGGCTTGTAATGCTAAGAACGGTGAAGCGTTAGTTTTGCCCATGACTTGGCAAGTTAAAAACCTGCTGATGCGTTATAGAACGAATCAATCAGAAAAGCAGAAATTCATTTTCCCTAACTCAAAAGGTGATGCACCGATTTGCAAAGATACGGCAAACGATATCTATGCAGAGTTCAGTTCTGGGGCGTTTACGAGTCACCATTGCCGCAAGTTAGTTGGTACTCGATTAACCGATCTTGGTGTCGATAAGTTCGTGCGTGAACGCATACTCAATCACAAGATGTCAGATTTAGACCAAGCCTATATCCACACAACGACAGAAGCCTTAAAACTCAAGGCCTTGCAGACCTACCACAACTGGTTAGATCTGCAGGGCTTTATTTTTTTCCATGGGAAGACAGAGGGAAGATCCGAAAAGATGATCTTTTAAGTTCAGTCTAGATCCTTCAATGGTTCAGAGGCTACTCACCGATTTAACTCTTAAGAAAATCGGTAATTTTGGAAAATGTTGGTTGTTTTAGATTTCTAGAAGTCTAAATGGGGTAAAAATCAAGAAAGGAGTAGAAGGGAGTGACTCCCTCATTTTCACCTGTTTTTGCCCCAAATGGCCTGTTTTCAGTGTTTTTCAAATGCCATGAAAGTGTGGTCAAGATTGGGTGTGAGCGAGTCGGAAAAATTCCCGCTGATGAATTTCTCGCTAGACCTTGAACCACAAGGGGTTAGAGGCCTTTAAGGTACTTCCCCAAGGGTGGATTCTTCACGGGCCCCAGACTCGCCGTTTCCGCCTCGTTTTAGAAAGGAGTTTCTTCTCCCTTCTATCGAGGGGGTAAAGAAAGGAGTGAACCATAACGAAGAGAGTTGAAAGAGTGTCGCTATGGCAGAAGTAAACCGAAACGAATTTGCTCAAATAATGGGTTATTCCCCTAAGTGGGTTGGCGACCTTATCAAGGAAGGATTGCCTCACAATGGTGGTGGCGGAAAAGGTAAGCCATTGGTCATTGAATCCGAGAAAGCGATTCAGTGGATCATCGATCGTGAAGTACAAAAGCAAATAGGGCAGTTTGAAAAGGAACGCACAGCCCCAAAAGTTGGTACCAAAGATGGTGAAGACTTATTGCTGACTGCCGCCAAGCGCCGCAAGGCAGAGGTGGAAGCTAAGAAGGCCGAAGAAGCCGTAATGGACTTGGGTGAGATCGCTCAATTCCTATACATGGTTGGTAACTTATTTGGCAATGAGCTGGACGGCATAGGTGCCCGCACAGCGTTAGAGGTATCGTCAGAACATGAACCCGCCAAGTGCAAAAACATCATCGACCGAGAAAGTCGACGTATTCGCTCTGCCACCGCCGACCGCCTCAGTGCGTTCGTTGCTGAGTATCTTGCAAAACGTAGCGGAGATGGTGAGAGCGAAACCGCTGAGGAATGCTGCGCAGTGGGCGACTGAAAATCGCATCATGCCACCGGGCTCTCCAATACCGGGCCCCTTTGATACCACTTCCACGCCATACATGATTCCAGTCTGTGTGGCATTTGCAGACCCGACTTATTCCAAAATCACTTTTGTGATGGGTACGCAAATGGGTAAGTCAGCCACCATGCAAAACGTGATTGGCTGGCGATTGGATGACTTACCCGCTCCGATTATTTATGTTGGACCGACAGAGTCAAACATTAACAACGTGGTCGAACCTAAGATCATGGAGATGTTTCGAGAGTGTCAGAGTCTTTGGATTAAGTACGACGACAAAAGCCCGAAACATAAAAAGCGAATTGGTGGTGTTTCACTGCGTTTCGCTTGGGCAGGTTCAGCGACCGAGCTGGCTTCTGACTCTGCTGTGATCACTTTAGTCGATGAACTTGACCGCCCAGACGCCAACGCAACGGGTGAAGGTTCGTTGTCTGAAATCGCTGAAGCTCGGGGCGATGCGTATATCGATTCCAAACTAGGGCTGACCAGTACGCCTACGCATGGCAAAGCCAGCACTTTTGTCCATCCTGATACGGGAATGACGCATTGGGCTGTGGCTCCCAAGGGCAAAGTCTCAAGCCCCATTTGGCTAGAATGGGAACAAGGTACCCGCCACGAATGGGCGGTGCCCTGTCCAGACCCAGATTGCGGTGAATACTTTATCCCGCGGAGTGAATTGCTTTGGTGGCCGGGCAAAGGAACCGACAACGAGTGTTCGCCTGCAGCGGCCTCTCGTGATGCCAGACTGATTTGCCCTCACTGTGGTGGTCAAATTGAAGATAAGCACCGCAAATTAATGAATGCACAGGGCGTTGCGATCGCCCCCGGTCAATATGCCAAACGGCATGATGATCATTCAGTGCTGATCACCCAAGGAGACGACTCGGCTGTTGTGCCGTTTCATTCCATGCTGCACCCACTGGAAGATAACAACCATTTCAGTATTTGGGTGAGCGGCCTGTGTTCATTCTCAGGCAAAAAGAGTTACGGCTATCTGGCGCGTAAACTTCTGCAAGCACAACGCAGTGGCGATCCAAACCAACTTCTTTCGGTTTATAACACGGGCTTTGGAGAAATCTTCGCCGTTGTCGGTGAGGCACCGGATTGGGAAGAAGTGTATGCACTGCGTTCAAGCTATCAGTCAGGCCAAGTTCCTGATGGTGTTGAAGTGTTGATCTGTACCGTTGACGTTCAGAAAAACCGCTTGGTCTATGTCATACGCGGTTGGATGCCGGGCATGAGCTCGCGTCTTATCGATTTTGGCGAGCTGTGGGGCGATACCGACAAGCCAGAAGTTTGGCAAGAATTAGATGAACTTGTTGCCCAAGAGTGGGACGGGCATACCATCAAGTTAACCGGAGTTGATGCTGGCTACCGAACTGAAGAGGTTTACGCTTGGGTTCGCCGCCATCGTTCCCGCGCTCGTGCATTAATGGGTTTTCAAAAACTGCCTAAGCCATTTCGCATGATGAAAGTCGAGGTGGATAAGCAGGGTAAAACTAGAAAGCGCGGCGATAAACGTTGGGATATAGATTCCAGTCTTGCCAAATCATGGGTTCATAACCGAGTGCGCTGGAAAAGAGGTGCAGTCGGTGATTGGCTATTACCTGCTGATGTAACGGAAGACTACTGCAAGCAGATTGTTGCAGAAGAGTTTGATGAAGAGTCAGGCACTTGGAACAGAGTCAGCAAGGATAACCACTTTCTCGACTGTGAGGGCATGAATTACATGAGTGCACGAATGCTTCGGTTAGACCGGAAGAAAATCAAATCTGACGATGAGGAAGAGGCAGAGATAGAGACTGCAGTGACCGATCCGTCAGAAGAGGATGAGTTTGAAGAGGAAGAGCAACAAGAAGCTCCTGTTCGGCTCAAACGAAAAACCAAAAAGCGCCTGCTGACGCGGCGTAAAAAAGGAAACTTCGCAACATCATGGTAATCCCGACAACCTTTATTTCAGGTCTGTCGGTCAGCTTTCCCGTTTCATTCTCCCAATATCCCGCCTCAGAGTGGGATGCCACCTTGTATCTACGCTCAGCCAATCATGCGGCAGACATCATTGCTCAGAAGCAAGAGAATTCATTTCTCTTTGCTGCTGATGGGATGACGACTGCCGAGTGGTTGCCCGGCGAATACACTGCGGTGATCCGAGTGACGAAAGGGCAGGACGTATATCAGCCGTACTCAGAGCGAGTGACG
The DNA here is from genome assembly GCA_051650365.1 of Vibrio sp. Lineage (GTDB taxonomy): Bacteria > Pseudomonadota > Gammaproteobacteria > Enterobacterales > Vibrionaceae > Vibrio. Next base: position 21,005 of record JBOFIW010000218.1, read on the forward strand.
GTGCTCCCCGATCTCGTCCAGCTCGGCACGCACGATCCGCGCAGTGATGCCGAAAAAGCCTTACAAGCCATACGCAATACCTTAGCGAATCGAGCAACAGCCGATCAGCTCAAGTTGTCGTTTGGTGGGCGAAGCTTAGAGAAAACGCCAATCAGTGATTTGCTGAAACTTGAACGGCGGTTTGCGGTGATGGTGGCAAAAGAGAAACGGGCTAAGTCTGGCCGAGGCCTCCTTAAAATCACCAAAGTGAGGATGCGCTAATGTGGAATCCTTTCCGTTCAGCACCAGTACAACCCGCCGTGAAACGCAAAGCTCGAACGGCTCCGGTGTTTAAAGTCAGCACATCACGCAGCCTATTCTCAGCCGCAGACCCTGACCGCAGTAACAGCGGTTGGACAACTCACCCCGTGCCAATTGGCAAAATGATTGACCAAAAGTTGGTGACTTTGGTTGCACGCTCTCGCGAGCAAATCAGCAATAACGATTATGCCCGCGGGTTTGTGCGCGAAGTACGTAAAAACGTTTTGGGTCACAAAGGGATTGTGCTGCAGGTTCGCGGGAAAGAGCCCGATGGAACGTTAGACACTTATGGCAATGCGGCGGTAGAGCGCGCATTTAAGAAGTGGTCACGCCGTGAGAGCTGCACGGTTGACGGTCGTCTGGATTGGCGGCGCGCTAAGCGAGTCATTCTCAATACGGTCGTAGGGTCGGGTGAAATTTTCATCCGCATTGTAGAGGGTGAGGCGGCGGGGCCATGGGGATTTGCTCTGCAGTTGCTTGATCCAATGCGTGTGCCGGTTCAACTCAACGAGATGCGTTTGGCCAATGGCAATATCATTCGCCAAGGCATTGAAATGACACCTTACGGTCGGACAGTCTCCTATTTGGTGGAAACCAAAGCGGGGGTATTGGCTGAGCCATTCCGGCACAGTGGCAAGGAGTTTGAGCGTGTTCCTGCGGAAAACATGATTCATGTATTTGATCAGGAGCATCCAGAGCAGTACCGAGGCATTCCTTGGAATCACACCTCTTTAAGCCGCATGAAAAACCTTGCAGGGTTTGAAGAGGCCTCAGTCATTAATGCCAGAGCAGGCGCAAGCAACGTGGTCATGCTGAAGCCTGATCCTGATGTATTCGAGAGCGATGACGATGAGGTGGAAGAGCCAGATATCGAACTGGAACCTAACTCAGTCATTACGTTGCCAGTTGGCTATGAGCCTGTCGATTACAAACCTGAATTTCCTTCTATTGAAACCGCCACCTTCTCAAAGCACATGTTGAGAGGCATGGCAACGGGGCAAGGGCTCTCTTACAACACCTTTAGCAATGATCTTGAAGGGGTCAACTTTTCATCGATTCGCCAAGGCAAACAAGATGAGCGAGATGGTTGGAAAGACTTGCAGGAGTGGTTCATTGAAGCGGTATGTCACCCGATCTATGAGCGTTGGCTCGAATACTCGCTACTAGCTGGAAGAATCCTCAACACGAACGGCAACCCCATTCCTGCTTCACGGCTCAATAAGTTCTTGGAAGTTGAATGGCAGGCTCGACGTTGGGATTGGGTCGATCCACTAAAAGACGAAAAAGCCATTACTGAAGCTCAGACAAATGGCCGGAAGTCTCTCAGCGAGTCAATCCGTGAATCAGGCCGCGATCCGATGGACGTTTGGGAGGCCTATGCCAACGACATCAAAACGATGGAGAAGCTAGGCATCCCCAAAGAAATGATCATGCAAATTCTTGGAATTAAGCAGGCGCAACCCACTCCTGCAGGAGAAAGTAACAATGGGCAAGAAGACGACACCGAGCAAGACCCTGACAGCGAGTGATGCCATTCGACAGCAGAAAGGGCAACCGCTTTACCGCGATTACAGTGTTGATTCGATTAACGAAGAAGAGCGCACCGCCGAACTCACGTTCTCAAGTGAATATCCGGTGGAGCGTTGGTTTGGTTTTGAAATCCTAGACCATTCTCCCGGCGCGGTACGTATGCAGCGCTTTGAGGCGGGAGCCTCCTCGCTCGTGAATCACGATTGGGATGATCTCGTCGGCGTTATCGAATCGGCTCGAATCGAAAGCAAAAAGGGCAAAGCGGTCGTGCGTTTCGGGACTAGCCCGAGAGCAGAAGAGATTTGGCAGGACGTTAAAAACCGAATCCGAAAACATGTCTCCATCGGTTACATCGTGCATGAAATGGTGCTCGAAAAAGATGAAGACGGAACGCGCACTTATCGCGTCACTGACTGGGAGCCATTTGAGCAATCCTTTGTCACCGTACCAGCTGATCCTACCGTTGGCGTAGGCCGCAGTCTGGATAACCAAAAAACCTTAAACCAACTGCGTGATATGGGGATCATCATCCCAACTGGCGCAGCAGATAACCACCCTGAAATTGAAATCCGGAGCGAATCCACTATGAAAACCAAAACCCTGCGTGATGCCAGTGGCCGTTTAGTACGTGCAAAAGTTGATGAGAACGACGTAATTGTAGAAATTATTGAAGTTCTCGAAGAATCCAACGGTGAACGCCAAGCGGGTATCGAAGCAGAGCAAAACCGAGTGCGCGATATCCTTGATCTGTTTGAGCAGTATGGAAGCCGTGGTGTAGACCCAAATCAGTTCATTCGCGATAAATCCAAAACCGCGTCAGATTATCAACGTGCGTTATTGGATGCAGCAGCGAACCCGCAAGGCAATAAAGGCGGCAAACGTAACGCTACGCCAACCGCAGCGGATAGCCCAGACATCGGTCTTTCAGACTCAGAGATCCGCAATTACTCCTTCTTGAATGTATTGCGCTATCTCTCCAACCCTACCAATGAAAAATACCGTCAAGCTGCAGCATTTGAATTGGAAGCCTCGGCAGCGGCAGAAGGTAAGCTACAGCGTGAAGCGCAAGGCATCATCGTTCCCAATGATGTACTTCGCTCTGCAGCTCCGATTGCCAAATCGGGCTCTGGTGCAAACTTGATTGCCACGGAACACCTTGCTGGCAGTTTCATTGACATGCTCTACAACAAGTCGTCAGTGATGCAGTACGCCACCACATTGACCGGGTTAGTGGGCGATCTCTCTATCCCAACGCAAGAAGGCGGTGCAACAGGTTACTGGCTGGGTGAAGATGCAGATGCGACCCTGTCAGAGATCACCTTCGGTGAACGTATTCTGCAAAACCGCACATGTGCGGCACTGGTCGAAATGACCCGTAAGATGATCATGCAATCGTCTAATGATGTGGAAATGCTCGCGCGTGGTGATATTGCGAAAGCACTGGCACTCACCATTGATAAAGCCGCGCTGTATGGCACAGGTGGCGATCAGCCGCTGGGTCTTGCGGGTATTACAGGTGTGAATCCAGTGAATCTGGTTGGCACACATCCGACCTATCAAGAGTTTATCGAAATGGAAACCAGCATCGCGGCAGATAACGCCGATGTGGGTTCGATGCTTTACATGATGAACGCGGTAGGGCGCGGTCACTGTAAGTCAACTCAGAAGTTCGCTAACACTAACGGCTCGCCGATCTGGGAAGCGGGTAACACGGTGAACGGCTACGGCACTCACATTTCAAACCAAATCAATAATGGTGATTACTGGTTTGGCGTTTGGTCTGAATTGTTGATTGGTTTGTGGGGTGGTTTGGATCTGACCGTTGACCCATACACGCACAGCAGCAAAGGCCGCTTACGTATTGTTGCCTTCCAAGATGCTGATGTCGCAGTACGTCACCCGCAATCATTCTGCTTAGGTCGTAAAGCAGCCTAATCAGAGCCTATCAAATCGCCGCCTTGGGCGGCTTTTTAGTGGAATAAAGCAATGAAAGACGAACTAAAAATCAAAACCACCGCCCCTGTTCGTTGTGGTGGCAAATCTCTCAAGCTCGATACCGAGTTAGTCGTCGGTCAGGATCTCAAACTGTCAGAGGCTCGCTCTCTCGTCTCACGCGGCAAGGCTTCTTGGGTATCTGATGAAGATGAGAAGAAAGGTAAAAAAACCAATACGCCACCGAAGTCTGATAAAGACGAAGGTGGACAGGGCGCAGTGAATGAGTAACTGGGCTAATGCGGTGGCGGAAATGGATTCCGCCCTGTTTGGTGAGTTTTCTGAGCCAGTCGTTCTTCATTTGGATAATGGTGATGTGTCTGTCACTGGGTTATTCGATAACCCGGCCAATGTAAGCACGGTAAAAGGTGGTGGGTGGATCGCCACCTCAGAGCCTGAGTTATATCTACGTGATAATGATGCGAATGGTCTAAAAATTCGCCAGAAACTCACAGTTGCGGGTCAGCTCTGGGTTGTGGTTAAGCCTCCGCAGCCAGATGGCACAGGAATGACCAAACTAATTTTGGGGCTTCATAATGGCCAACAACCCTCAAAACCTTCTATTTCATATTGATGTTGATGAACTTAAAGCTATTCAACAACAACTTGGTGCGACAGAGGCTCAATTAAGAGCCTCTTACAATCGAGCTCTCAGCCGAACAGCAGTCACAATTCGCGCATTAACCAACAGGTTGATACGTGATCACATGCAAGTCAAAAGCATGAAAACGATTAGAAAGCGTATCCAACAGTTCCGGTTACGCAGCCCATCTAAGCAACGTGATCTTGATGAGCTACGGCTGTGGTTTGGTTTAAATGATGTTCCTGTTGGTTATTTACGTGGTCGTATTGTTGGTGGTCAATCAAGCGGAGCTACCTTTCAACCGAGAGGTAAATTAGCAAAACAGCATTACGATCGTGGGTTTGTAGCGCAACGCTATGGCCGAAAATCAATTTTTACTCGGGTTTCAGAGGGGAAGTTCCCCATAAAAGAAGCGAGAGTTCCTGTTGCTGAATCTCTCCAAGTGACTATTGAAGATGAGATCTTCGATCTGATACCGGAAATATTTCTCAAACACTTTCAAACAGACCTCAAAGGCCGGGTAAAAATGGGGCTGAATAGGAAAAATTGGCATGAGTGATGGCATACATTTAACCGAATACCATGAACGAGTCAGGCAGTGGCTGGTGGATAAATTTTCTTGGCTGAAGTTGGTTGAGTCCTATCCTGAATTAACCACTCCCCTTAATGTCCCTTGTGCCTTTTTCTCTGTTTTAGGGTGGGAAAAGGACGATTACCAAACGCAGAGCAGTGCTCTGACGGTCAACCTTAGCTGTGAAATTATCGCAGTGCTCGGATTGGAAGATGAAAAGCATCAGATAGAAGTTCGCAATGCAGCGATGGCGATCAGTATCGCAGTTGAAGGTGCGCAATTTGGGCTGCCTGTTTCTCCTGCTGTATTCATCAGCGCGGAGCCGGACGCTTTTGACCCGGATCTTGATGCTTACGCGGCGTGGTCGATCCGCTTTAATCAAATCATTAACGTCGGTAATGACTTCTTCGCGCCAGAGGGCGAAACACCACGCGTCGTCAACGTTGGCTATTCGCCGGATATTGGCGCGGATAACGAAGATAAGTACGAGAGCCTGATCCCATGAGCGACATTGATTACATAGTGCGAGATCTGCAGCAGCGTATGGCGAACATGATACGCCGCGGACGTGTACACAGTGTTGATTTCTCTCTAGAGCCGCCAAGGGTGCGCGTTGAGTACGAGCCCAATGTCCAGACCGATTGGTTACCGTTTATTTCTGGTCGGGCTTCACAAGAAAAGACCGAGTGGGAGCCGCTAGCCATTGGTGAGCAAGTGATCATTTTCTCTGAAGGCGGTTCACTTTCTTGCGGCATTGTTGTTCCCGCTTTGCATGACAGCAAAAACAGCGTACCAAGCCGATCGCCTGATGAGCACGTCACACGCTATCAAGATGGCACAACGATGATTTACAACCGCGCCAGCCATAACTTGACCATCACCATCGGCAGTGGTGGTAACGCCGAGCTGACGTGCAAAACATTCCGCATCAATGCGGACATTGAGCACATTGGCAACCAGACAACCTCAGGCAATCTTGAGGTTAAGCAGGATGTCAAAGTGCAACAAAACCTCACCGTGACTCAGGCGATAAAAGGGCAAAGCGTATCGGACGAGAAACGCACCATGTCTGAAGATCGTGAAATCTTCAATACTCACGACCACGACCACGGCGACCCGAAAACCAGTCAACCAAATCAGCAGATGTAACATGAAAAAAGGCATGAACGCGCAAACGGGCAAGCCGCTCGAAGGTATCGAACATTTAAAGCAGTCAGTGCGTGACATCTTAACCACGCCCATCGGCTCTCGGGTGATGCGCCGCGATTATGGCAGTCGGCTGTTTGAGTTGATTGATAACCCAACCAATCCCGAGACGGTGGCAGAGATCATTGCGGCCAGTGCAGAAGCTTTAAAAAAATGGGAGAAGCGCATCAGTGTGACGCGCATTCTGGTGACCTCGCGCCAAGCGGGCAAGATTTCGCTCACGATTGAGGGCAAATATAAACCCGATGGCAAGGCCATCACGTTAGAAGGAATTGAAGTGACATGAGTACAATCAATCTTGCCGATCTTCCTCAGCCTAGCGTGATTGAAGCGTTGGATTTTGAGCAAATCCTTGCGGACAAAAAAGCCAAGCTGCAAGAACTTCAGCCGGAGTGGAGCGCTGATACAGAATCCGATCCCTCGATAAAAAATCTAGAGGTGAGCGCATACTCGGATTTGACTATGCGTCAACGCATCAATGAATCTGCTCTTGCATGCATGTTGCCGTGGTCAAAAGGAAAGGATTTAGAAGGTCTTGCGGCATTCTTTAATCTAAAACGTGAAACGATTACTCCCGAAGATAAGACTACGACACCGCCGACTGCCGCGGTGATGGAGTCGGACGAGTCCTTACGCCGCCGATGCCTCCTCGCATGGTCAGGCATTTCGACGGCAGGGCCAAGAAAGTCCTACATTTTTCATGCGCTTTCGGCATCGGCCTTGGTGAAAGATGCCAACGCCTACCGAATCAAAGGGGGTGAAATTGCGGTTGTAGTGCTTAGCCATCAAGGCAATGGTGTAGCAGATGCCACTTTAATCGCAGTGGTTGATGAGCATATCAACCAAGAAGAAGTGCGCCCACTGTGCTGCGATGGGACGGTTTCTTCTGCGATGATCTACAACTACCAAATCAACGCGATACTCGACATTGAGAACACTGCGGCCAAAGAGAGCATTCTGGCTAAAGCTCTGTTCAATGTGCAGCAGTACACCGCTAAACAGCATCGGATTCAAGCGCTAGTCAGCGAATCTGCCATCAAAGCCGCCCTGCACATCGAAGGGGTACGCGATGTCGATTTGCAAGGCTTTACAAGCTATCAAGCGGATAGACATACCGCCCCCTGGTGCAGCCAAGTTCAAATCACAGCCAAGGAGGAATAATGACTCATTCATTATTGCCACCGAACGCGAGTGCGTTTGAGCGATCGCTCGAAGTAGTGACAACCGAGTCTCTCCCCACGCGGCATCGCTTACTCTGGAATCCCGATGAGTGTCCAGAGAATTGGATGTATATCCTTGCTTTAACGCTGGATGTTGATGTGTGGGACGAGCGTTGGTCAAAAGAGTCCAAAGTGGCCACGTTGAAAGATGCTTACAACGTACATCGGCTGCGCGGCACGCCTTCAAGCATTCGTCGCATTCTGCGCAACGCTGGCTATGAAGAAATTACCATTTCAGAAGGGCTAAATATTCGCCGCCGAGACGGCACATTTACTCGCAATGCACACCAGTTCCGAGGGTGGGATGAAGCATGGGCGATGTACCGGATTTATTTAAAACGCGCCATCACCAATCAGCAGTCCAAGCAAGTTCGAAGGCTACTGGAGGACACAGCACCACTGCATTGTGAGTTGATGGGCATCCACTACAAAGAAGCGCTGTTTTTACACAATGGTGAAATTCGGCGCGATGGCACTTATAACCGAGGCACAGCTTAATATGGCAAATTTAAACGAAGAGCCAGTATGGGAAGCGGGAATTTACCAGTTTGAGACCACTGACCCTGTGGAAGGTGGCCCCGAAGGTATCGACAACAAACCCACACGGCAACTGGCCAATCGCACTGCTTATCTCAAACAAGAGCAAGATAAACTCAAAGATAAGTTTGATGTAGAAAAAACACCCAATCCTTTGCCGCAGTATCCATTAGCCTCAGCAGCACAGTTCCTTCCGTACAATCCTGTTCGAATCTATTCCGTAGGAGAGGTGTGTTACACAAAAGATGCTGGCGGCGAGCTGAGTTATTGGCAATGGTACTCCAATGTCGAATCTCTTGCGGGGAAAACCCCGCTTGATACTGCTAATCGTCATATAGGCTGGCAGGACAACACAAAGCCTTTTTACTGGATACCCTATACAGGTGATCATTTTGGCATGCCATTTTTCTGGCTTGCTGCAGATGCGCCGGAGTGGGCCGTTATGGAGATAAATGTCGATCTGCCAATCGCGGTTTATTGGCGTTTGGCTCGACGTTATCCTGACTTGGTCAATGGTAGTGTTATTAATACGGGTGAGATCCGTGATGAGTTTTTGCGGGTTTGGGATAATGGACGTGGCAGAACTCAAAATCGAGAATTGAACTCAACTCAAGCGCCAACGCAAATTCCGTTCATATCAACAAACAACTCTGGAGCGAATAGATATCTAGTTACTCCACCTATTGCTTCGTTTTCTAACACTCTATATCCGAAGAATGAAGAAGAGCGCATCGATGCGCCGGTATCGGGTCAATATTATCAAGGAACAGTCAGTAGCGCAGTAAACGGGGCGAACTCGCTAGTTTCATACGCGACTTATCCACGAAATACGGCTCGCGCAATTTAATGGAGAAGAAGATGAAATTCTACCCAATTAGTGAAACTCGCGAGGTATTAGCAGCAGTAACGGCTACCTTTCGCGGCGGAATGTATCACATCCCCAAAGGGGCTTTAACCGTTGAGCCGCTACCACCCCAAAAAGGCTTTGCTGTTGTCGCACTCGATGATTTGAGTGGAACTGAATACATCGAAGACCATCGCGGTACAGTGATTTATGACACAGCAGATTGCACAGTATCCGAAACGATCAATGAATTAGGTCCCATCAAAGAGGGTTTTACGGATAAAAAGCCGAAAACGCGCTGGGATAAATGGAATGACGGAGAATGGGTAACGGACATCAGCGCCAAATACATTGCCGAATTCGACCAAGTTGATAACCTGCGCCGTCACCTGTATTTCACCATGGTTGACCCATTAGTATCAGAGGCCAACATCAAACGCCTACAGGGAAAAGAAATTGAAGCCATCGAACTGGAACGCCAAGCCATTGCCGCTCGCGAGAAAATCCAGCTTGATCACCCTTGGCCTGTTAACCCAGAAGCCTAAAACCCGTCACTGAACGGGTTTTTTAATACCCCAAATCCAACCCAGCCCCGCGCTGGGTTTTTTATTACCCAAAAAACAGGAATTAGCAATGACGCAATTTCTCCACGGCGGGGAAGTCATCGAAATTGATGACGGCTCGCGCCCCATTCAAACCGTCAAGTCCGCTGTGATCGGCTTGGTCGGTACCGCGCCGTTATCAGCGGCTGCTACCTCGGCAGCACTGACTATCGGTACCGCTATTTTAAACGATGGACTAAAGCTCACTGCAGTCAAAACAGGCACTGAGGGCAATGCGATTAGCGTTGAGGTGTTAGCGCCAACGGCCGCTAGTTCAGAGCTTGCAGTGACCGTCACCAATAACAAAATCAGCATTCAACTGGCCAGTGATGAAAGTGGCGCATTGACGACCACTGCCACCGAGCTGGCTTCCGCTTTGATGGCAGACCCAGCCGCAAAAGCGCTGGTCACTGCTGTTGCATTGGGCGATGGTTCGGGGGATGTTGCTCCCGTTAGCCGTGCTTACTTAAGTGGTGGTGAGAATGAGCCTTTCCCACTGAAAAAGCCTGTGGCGGTGGCAGGTAGTCGTAAGTTGATCGAGAAGCTTGGCAAAGAAGGCACATTACCTGATGCATTCGACGACATCTTTGATCAAACGGGCGCGCTGGTGATTGTCGTTCGTGCTGAAAAAGGTCAAACCGAAGAGCAGACGCAAGCCAATGTCATTGAAGCCATGCAGGCGTTCCTTGATAGCCAAACCGAAACAGGCTACACACCACGCATTCTGGTTGCTCCAGAGTTTAGCCAGTTCGATGCTGTGGCATCTGAGCTTGAAGCGAAAGCAAAACGTCTTCGTGCTATCGCATATATCGATTGCGACCGCACTGCCAGCTATACCGATGCAATTAAGCGGGCGCGGCAGTTCGGTGAGCGCGTTGAAATTACGTGGCCATGGGTGCGCGTATTCGACACCGAGCTTGCCAAAGAGATTGACCGACCTTACTCCGCTCGCGCTGCTGGCCTGCGCGCTCGCATCGATGCCGAGAAAGGTTTCTGGTGGTCGAAGTCAAACCAAGAAATCTACGGCATTGTGGGTACCTCACAGCCTGTGGATTGGGCGTTGGGAGACCCTAATACCACGGCCAACATGCTGAACGAAAACAAAGTCAGCACCATTATCCGTGAAGGTGGTTTCCGCCATTGGGGTAACCGCACCTGCAGCACGGATCCTAAATGGACATTCGAGCAAACGCGCCGAACCGCAGACATGATTAACGACAGCGTACAGCGCTCTCACCTATGGGCGGTTGACCGCAATATCACCAAAACCTATGTGGACGATGTGATCAGCGGTGTGAATGCCTACCTGCGTGAGCTTAAAGCGCTGGGTGCCATCCTCGGTGGTGAATGTTGGGCGGATAAAGAGCTCAACACGGCAGCCACGATTCAAAAGGGCATTGTCTATTTTGACTTTGATTTCTGCCCTCCTTACCCGGCTGAGCACATCGTGTTCCGCAGCCGCTTAAACAACGCTTATCTGGAAGAGGTATTTAGCTAATGGCGGGAGATAACCTATTAAGCCGCTGGTCGATTTGGGTAGATGGCATTGGCAAGGCTGGCAACTGTAAAGACTACACCCCACCCGTACTCGAAGTGATCACCGAAGATTTTCAAGCCGGTGATATGGATGCACCGGTTCCCGTCGACGTTGGTATGGGACCGATGGAAACCAACTTCTCGCTGTTTGGCGTTGATGTAACGATTTTGCCATTGCTTGGGCTTCGCCAAGGCGCGCGCACGGCCGTGTCTGTGCGTTCGACTTATCGTGATCTGCGCGGTAACTCTTACGACCTCGTGGAAGAGCTGGGCGGCATGATCACCAAGATTGAACGTGATACGCAGGATACCAAATCGCAAGTGGATAAAGCGATGAAGGTTTCCATGAAGCTGGACTACTACAAAGTGGTTCGCTCAAGCGTAGTTTTGATTGAAATCGACCCAGTCAACCACGTTCGTAAACTGGGCGGTGTGGATGTGCTCGAAGGCATCCGCGCTATTTTGCAACTCTCTTAATTTTCTCGTTATCAAGGCCGCACATGCGGCCTTTTTTATAGGACACAATTCATGACTCAAGCACAAGGTTTACCAGTGTTAACCAAAACCATTCAACTGACGGTTCCTGCTTTCCACGAAGGGAAAGAATACAAGGAGCTGACCATTCGCCGCCCGAAAGTTCGCGATCGCCTCATTGCCGATAAGCAATGCCAAGAAGAACCAGATAAGGAAGTGCGCCTATTTGCCTTGCTGTGCGGAGTGGCCGATGAAGTCATTCAGGATTTGGACATGGATGATTATGAGGAGGTCCAAAAGGTAGTCGTGGGTTTTCGGAAGAAAACTTCGGAAGAGCTGAAACCCAAAGAGGAATAATTGTGCTGGCTAGCCATACAGGCTGGCCACTTTCCGAAATTTTGGATATTCCGATGCGTGATTTTATCGAGTTCATTGAGCTACTGCCGAAAAAGGATGAAGCATGAATCAAAACTTGAAAACAGTGGTGACGCTTGGCGGCACGGTTGATAGCAGCTTTGGCAAAATCGGCAGTGTGTTCAATTCTTCAATGGGCAAAGCCACCAAAACGGTAAAAGAGCTCGAGCGCGAGCAAGCCAAACTCACCAAGCAAATCAAGACGGCGAAGCTTGCAGGTGCAGATGTCGGCTTGCTGACTCGCCGTTATCAGCAGTTGAGCACCGAGCTTGGCAAGGCTACTGAAAAAGCCGAAGCCTTTGAAGAAGCCGCGGGAGTCGGCCAGCGCTTGCGCGGAATTGCGGTCGCAGGCGGTGTAGCGATTGGCAGTATTTGGGCAACAGGCAGCGCCTTGGCGGGGTTAGTCACCATGACTAACCAGCAGACCGCCGAAATGGTCGGGCTTGCACAGTCCTATGATATGAGCATTGATCGTTTCAAAGCGTGGAATGCGATCGCTAAATCTGCAGGACTGAATGGCGAGAACATTGGTGATTTGATTGAAGAGCTGAGCAATAAGTTTGGCGAGTTCAAAGTGCTCGGGGAGCAATCGGCGGTCGCGGATGTGTTTGGGGCGCTTGGCATTGACCAAGCCATGCTTGATGGGATGGCAGCTGCAGATCAATTCGAGTTCATCATGAAGCGACTCGAAGGGGTAGGTGATAAACAACAGGCTGCTTCGCTTGCCGATATGCTGTTTGGTGGCGAGGGCAATAAGGTTGTTACTTACATCCGAAATACGGGGCAGAGCATCAATGATCTACTTCGTGAGCAGCGACAATTCAACTTACTCACTGAAGATGGCGCCAAAGGTGCGAAACGTTATGGCGACTCGTTTAATAATCTAACCAATGTTGTCACAAGTGCTTGGCAAGAAATCTCCGGCATTCTGGGCGGGCAGTTCTCTGGTGAAATTGAAGCGCTGAGTGTCAAATTCAGCACCTTCGTGCGTGAAAACAAAACGCAGATTGTGGGCTTTATCGGTAGCTTGGTTGAAGGAGCCAAGGCGACCACGTTGGCGTTATGGAATACGGGTGTGGCGATTAACAGCGTCGCGCAAGCGCTAGGAGGATGGGAAACCATTGGAATAGCGGTTGCCTCGCTCATGACCGGAAAGCTGGTTGTCGGTCTTTTGGGGATGGTTTCCGCAGGTGTTCAGGCAGTTAAGACCATCACAAGCATTCAAGGCGTGATGATTGGGCTAAACGCAGTCATGACGGCGAACCCGATTGGCGTGACCGTTGCGGCCGTGGCCGCATTAGTGTTTGCTGGCATTCAGCTGTACCGCAATTGGGATGCGGTAGTGAACTGGTTTAGTGAAAAGTTCAACTGGTTTAAAACCGAGTTCCCCGCCACTTTCGGTCTGCTCAAAACCCTTTTTGATTACTCGCCGATGGGCATGATCATCAACAACTGGTCACCGATTGTGGATTTTTTCAAAAATCTATGGGGCAACGTGATCGGCATCGTTGATAGCAGTATCGCCAAAATCACCCGCGCATGGGAAACCGTCACCGGCTTTATGGACTCCATGAAGTTTTGGGATGAAGGGAATGGAGATAAGGTTCAGCCTTATCAATCTGCTACCTATAACACGCCGTCGCGTGGTGTCGAGGCGATAAATAATACCTATCCGGCCTCGCGAGGCACCACCGTCCATCAAACCGTGGGTGAAATCAAAGTGTATGCAGCTGCAGGTCAGTCCCCTGCTGAAGTGGCAAAAGCCGTACATACGCAACTCGGAGGCCACCGTTCTGGATACCTCTACGACTTACCGGAGGCTTACTAATGGCATCAGTCATGTTGAGTTTAGGCGGTTTCAAGTTCCATATTGACGCCGCCTCTTATAACCAGTTAGTCAGAACATGGCAATGGCGTTGGCAATCTCAAACGCGGATTGGTCAAGCAGATTCATTGCATTACACAGGAAAGGCGCCCGTAAAAATCAGTTTGAGTGGGCATATCTCGACTACGCGAGGCGAGGTGGGTACACATCAAATTGAAAAGCTGGCCGCAATGGGGGATGAGCGCAAGCCTCATCTGCTCGTGAGTGGTGAGGGTGATGTATTGGGCTACTGGTGTATGACCGACTTAAACGAAACCAATACAAAATTTGTGCGGGGCGGCTTGCCCCGTTATCAAACCTTTACGTTGGAGTTAGTGTTTTATGGCGACGACTTATAGAACCCGAGAAGGTGATGTGCTGGATAGAATTTGCTGGCGTCATTATGGGCGAGAGAATGCTGTGGTCGAAGTGATGAAAGCCAATCCCGGTCTTGCCGATTATGGAGCGGTGTTACCGAGTGGTCTGCAGATAACCCTGCCAGACATTGCGCCAGAATCCAAACCAGAGGCTAACGCTTTATGGGATTAGAGTACCGTCCAGATTTTTCGATTGCCGCTGATGGTAACGACATTACCAAGCGTATCGCGCAAGGGCTTATCATGCTCACGCTGACCGATAACTCGGACAACAGTGAATCTGATAGGCTTGCCATCAGCTTTACTTTGCCTTACGACACGCCGACCCCCAAAAAAGGTGCGGTGCTTCGCGTTGGGCTAGGTTTCAATGGCGAACTGGTTTCTAAAGGCCAGTTTGTGGTCGATGAAGTATCTTCCAGTGGGCCACCGAAAGTGGTGCAGATTGTGGCGAATGCGGCACCCATGAATAACCGAAAGCAACCGGGATCATTGCAAACTCAGAAAACGCGCAGCTGGCACCAAGTGTCGTTGGGCGATATTGTGAAAACAGTGGCCAGTGAGCATGGTTTAACGCCCCGCGTAAGCTCTGCGCTAGAATCCACCCCAATCAACCACGTTGATCAGACGAATGAAAGTGACATGGCTCTGCTCAATCGTCTGTCGCGACGCTATGGTGCGGTGAGCAAGCCTGCCAATGGTTATTGGCTCCTATTGAAAGAGGGTGAAGGCAAGACCGTGTCGGGCAAAAAGCTCGATGAAGTGACCATTTACCCTCATGATGTGAGTTTGTTCCAGTTTCGGTTTAACAGCCGCGAGAATGCGGGAACGACAATCGCAACTTATCATGATGTTGCCTCTGGCGACACCAAGCAGATCCAGCAAGGCAACGGTGACCCGGTGTTTCGGATTGCTTATAAGTTCCCGAACTATCAGGAAGCCGAACACGCCGTGCGTAACCGCCACAAGATGGTGAAGTCTGGATCGGATGTCATGGATATTACTATGCCCGCTCGGCCTGACTTGATGAGTGTTGTCGCGGAAGGTTATGTCAATGTGTCAGGCTTTGGTGATCAAGAGGATGGGAAATGGCGAGTCAAAACCGTTGAATGGCGACTCAGCGATGCGGGTTTACAGTTCCGCATTGCAGGTGATAGAGGTTGAGGCAGTTTATTGCTCAAGGTGAGCTAAAAATTGCCCAAGTTGGGCAACTTTTATCAGCGTGTCGCCAAATTCTGGAAGCTACATATCAAATATCAATTGGGTATGTTTTTTGTACATAAATGAGCCATCTCAATAAACAATAGAAGTTTATCTATGGTAAAGGCAGTTATTGTCGGTGATATCGGCACCGATCATGATGGGTTTCCGCCAACAAAGATTACCAGTGGCTCGCCTAATGTTAAATTTGACTTTATGCCTGCAGCTAGAGTAGGGGATCCATTAGAACCTCATTCCAAACCTAAACATCCACCTCATGGGAGATCTATTTCGTCTGGGTCTTCAACCGTTATGATCAATGGAAAACCCGCAGCTATCACAGGTGGTAGTATTTCTTGTGGTGGTGTAACTATTGGCAGTTCATCAGTCAATATAGGCGATTATCATACTCCTGCACCAAGTTCAATTTTGAGTAAAACACTGTATGACATCAACGTTAAGGTAAAAGATACCAATGGTTCCATATGCCCATTTATGGAGGTCTTGTGCTTGTTTGATGATGGTTCAGAGCTAGTGATGAAGACTGATGCTAATGGTGAACTAAAAGGTTTAGCTAAAGGCGATAAGATGAAAAAAGTATCAGTGAAGCCAAACAAAACAAAAAATTGGTTATTGAGGGATAGCTAATGACTGACACCGTATCATCAACTCCAGTAGCCGATACAACTCCATATGAGATATTTCTTTCAGGTAATGACGATTTTTTGATACCTGTAGTATTTCCTGACTACCTAATCTCAGTCGCAGATGAACAATCATTTGAGTTATGGGGTGTAAAAATAAAAACTCCTGCAGTGAAGGCCCCCTACCTTGGTCACGCTGGAGTTATTTTGATTAATGGTGAAACAGGTGTTACTCGCTATTATGAGTATGGCCGTTACAAGAACCCTAAATCGGATATCCCAGGAAATGTGAGGAAGGTTGGGGTATCAAATGTAACTATAAAAAGTGGTCTAATTACTGAAAGCTCGTTACTGAAGGTTCTTAAAGAAGTGTCCCTACGTTCTGGACAGGAGGGGAGAATTTCGGGAGTGGTATTAAGAGGAAAGTTTTTCTCTGAAGCAGATTCATGGTTAAGGGGAAAAATGGATCTTAATAATAGCCCTGATAAGATACCTTATGACTTGGATAGCCATAACTGCATGACATTCGTCATAGATTTAGCTGATGCAATGGGGTTAGATCCGGCTTGGAAACCTCCTGTTGTTGTACCAAGCGCGTATATTGAACAGTTTCAGTTAAGTGAAATTGATTTAGATTATGACTATAAGACCAACAAATTAACGGTATCTGAGTGATATGAAAAAAATCATAAAGTGGTTTGCAATCTTACTGGTATCAACCTGTCTTGCCGTAGTGCTCTTGGCTACGTTTCTTTTTAAATTTGAATATTCGGTACCAAATGCTCAGATTATTGGACAAATGATTTGGTTCCCAGAGCCCACAGCAACGGGTCTCAGTATTGTAGAGAATAAACATCCTATCTATACGATTCGCATAACGTGTGGCTCTCCGGATAATATTTGCCATGAAGGCCTATTTGAGTACAAAGGGAACACACTAAGCAAAATTGAGATAAGAGATTTTGCTAGCTATTTAGGTGAAGAAATCACCTTAACGAATGGTGAAACCTTAGAACCTATGAATTGAGAGTATCTCTAAGAAGTTTTGAGCTGTATTAGAAACGCCTACTTTAAGTGGGCGTCTTTTGTTTCTGCGCTTTTGTGATATTGATTGCGCTTTCATGTCGATTCGTTAGAATGCAATCCAAGTACTTAAGCTGGTGCATCCGTATTTGTACCAAAATTTGTACCAAATCTTCAAAAATCGTTACGCAAAATTCATAATGCATTGAATTTAAAGCGTATTTTTTCACACAAGTGTTGCTTGGTGTGCAACACCACTGTAAGGATAATACATGCCTATTATTACTCTTCCTGACGGTAGTCAGCGTCATTTTGACAACCCAGTATCTACTCTCGAAGTTGCCCAATCTATCGGCCCTGGTCTTGCGAAAGCAACTATTGCAGGTCGTGTGAATGGTGCTCGCGTTGATGCTTGTGATCTGATTGAACACGATGCCAGCCTAGAAATCATCACGACTAAAGATGAAGTAGATGGTCTGGAAATCGTTCGTCACTCATGTGCGCACTTGCTTGGCCACGCGCTTAAGCAACTTTACCCAAATGCGAAAATGGCGATCGGTCCAACCATCGACAGCGGTTTTTACTACGACATCGATCTCGAGCAGTCTCTCTCTCAAGAAGATCTTGAGAAAATCGAATCTCGCATGGTTGAGTTAGCGAAAACCAAATACGCGGTTGTCAAAAAGAAAGTGAGCTGGCAGGAAGCACGCGATACCTTTGAATCGCGCGGCGAAAGCTACAAGATGGAAATTCTGGATGAAAACGTGGCGCGAGATGATCGCCCAGGTCTTTACCATCACGAAGAATACATCGACATGTGCCGTGGTCCACACGTACCGCACATGGGCTTTTGTCAAAACTTCAAATTGCTGAACATTGCTGGTGCATACTGGCGCGGTAACAGCGATAACAAAATGCTGCAACGTATCTACGGTACAGCGTTCCATGATAAGAAAGCTCTGCAGGCGCATTTAACTCGCCTTGAAGAAGCAGCAAAACGTGATCATCGTAAAATCGGTAAGCAACTTGATCTGTTCCATATGCAGCAAGAAGCGCCAGGTATGGTGTTCTGGCACCACAATGGTTGGTCAATCTTCCGTGATCTGGAAATCTTTATTCGTCAAAAATTGAACGAATACGGTTACCAAGAAGTAAAAGGTCCATTGATGATGGATCGCGTGCTTTGGGAACGTTCAGGTCACTGGGACAAATACGCAGATGCGATGTTCACAACTTCATCTGAAAACCGTGAATACGCGATCAAGCCGATGAACTGTCCGGGTCACATCCAGATTTTCAACCAAGGTTTGAAATCATACCGTGACCTGCCGCTGCGCATGGCTGAGTTTGGTTCATGTCATCGTAACGAGCCATCAGGTTCGCTACACGGCATTATGCGTGTGCGTGGGTTTACGCAAGATGACGCGCATATCTTCTGTACTGAAGACCAAATTCAACAAGAAGTAACATCGTGCATCAAGATGGTGTATGACACCTACACGACTTTTGGTTTCCAAAACATCGTGGTGAAGCTTTCTACTCGCCCTGAAAAGCGTGTAGGTAGTGATGAAATTTGGGATAAATCAGAACAAGCGCTGATCGATTCTCTGAAGGCAATGGAGATTCCATTTGAAATTCAGGAAGGCGAAGGTGCGTTCTATGGTCCTAAAATTGAGTTTACACTCTACGACTGTTTAGATCGTGCGTGGCAATGTGGTACAGTGCAGCTCGATTTCAACTTGCCTACACGTTTAGGTGCAACTTATGTTGGTGAAAGCAATGAACGCTTAATTCCGGTGATGATCCACCGTGCGATTTTGGGTTCACTTGAGCGCTTCATCGGTATTCTTATTGAAGAATACGCAGGATTTTTCCCAACGTGGTTGGCACCAGAGCAGGCTGTTGTTGTAAATATCACGGATAAACAAGCCGACTATGCTCATGAAGTCGCTCAAAAGCTACAAAAATGTGGAATTCGAGCAAAAGCAGACTTGAGAAATGAGAAAATAGGCTTTAAAATCCGCGAACACACTTTGAAGCGTGTTCCGTACATGTTGGTTTGCGGCGACCAAGAAATGGAAGCAGGCGAAATCGCAGTACGTACACGTAAAGGTAAAGATCTTGGTAAATTTAAATTGGATGATTTTATTAAACATATCCAAGCTGAGATTGTAAGCCGTAAGCTTAATCTGGAGGAATAAACTATTAAAGGCGGAAGACGTGGCCAAGTTCCGGTCAAGCAAAACCAGCACCGTTTAAACGGTGAAATTCGTGGCGTTCGTGAAGTTCGTTTAACTGGCGCAGACGGTGAGTCTGTAGGTGTCGTTTCGATCCAAGAAGCACTGGCTACAGCAGAAGAATCTGGTTTGGATCTCGTTGAGATCAGCCCTAACGCCGAGCCACCAGTCTGTCGTGTGATGGACTATGGTAAGTTCCTCTTTGAGAAGAGCAAGGCTACAAAAGAGCAGAAGAAGAAGCAAAAGCAGATCCAGATTAAGGAACTTAAATTCCGCCCTGGAACTGATATCGGAGACTATCAGGTAAAACTACGCAACCTGATCCGTTTCCTTGAAGAAGGCAACAAAGTGAAAGTCACTATTCGCTTCCGTGGCCGAGAGATGGCTCACCAAGACATCGGTGTAGACGTTTTGAATCGACTGAAAGAAGACACTGACGAATTCGCAGTGGTTGAATCTTTCCCGACCAAAATTGAAGCACGCCAGATGATCATGGTGTTAGCCCCTAAAAAGAAGTAATTAACGGCATTACAAGTAATGAACCTAGCCGTTGAAAGGCGGCTGGGTTTTATTCGCCCTAATTACACTGTTATTTAACTACTACAATGCGGAGTTATTCATCATGCCTAAGATGAAAAACAACAAAGGTGCTGCTAAGCGTTTCAAGAAAACTGCTGGTGGTATTAAGTACAAGCACGCTACTAAACGTCACATTCTGACTAAGCGTACTACTAAGAACAAGCGTCAGCTGCGTCCAAACGCCATTCTGCCTAAGTGCGAACTGGCTGCTGTAGCGCGTATGCTTCCATACGCTTAATTCTTTTTAGTTTAATATTCGTTTAGTTTAGGAGAGACATAATGCCTCGCGTAAAACGTGGTGTACAAGCTCGTGCACGTCATAAGAAAGTTTTAAAACAAGCTAAAGGTTACTACGGTGCACGTTCACGTGTTTATCGTGTAGCGTTCCAAGCAGTTATTAAAGCTGGTCAATACGCTTACCGTGACCGTCGCGCTAAGAAACGTCAATTCCGTCAACTGTGGATTGCACGTATCAATGCAGCGGCTCGTCAAAATGGCCTATCTTACAGCCGTTTCATCAACGGTCTGAAGAAAGCATCTATCGAGATCGATCGTAAGATCCTTGCTGATATCGCAGTATTCGACAAAGCAGCATTCGCTGTTCTAGTTGAAAAGGCGAAAGGCGCTCTGTAATAGCGTGTTATTAAGAAAAGGGAGCATTTATGCTCCCTTTTTTCTATCTTAAATCTCATGATTTCGCAAAGAACCCATGCTAAAGACGGGATAATGGGCTTAATACACCGCTTGCACCTCTATCAAGAACATGAGTGTAAATCTGTGTCGTTTTTACATCGGTATGACCTAATTGTTCTTGTACGGTGCGTATATCAGCACCCACTTCAAGCAAATGGGTCGCAAATGAATGTCTGAGAGTGTGGCAAGTTACGCTCTTTTCAATCCCCGCTTCTTGAGCCGATCTTCTCACGGCTTTTTGTAGTACCGTTTCGTTCATATGATGGCGGCGCATCACATCGGATTCCGGATCTAGAGACAATTGAAAAGACGGAAAAAGATAGTGCCAACGAAACTCATAAGGCGCATTCGGGTATTTGTCTTTTAAGGCAGTGGGCAACCAAACCCCTCCGTAATTTTTTTGGTGTAAATCTCTGTCGTAATAGCGTTTTGCCAAAGCAATTTGCTCTTTAAGATGCGGATAGAGCTCTTTCGCTAACGTAACAGTGCGATTTTTTCCACCCTTACCTTGCCATATCCTGATCGCACCATAATCAAAATCGATATCCTGAACTCTCAAACGCATACACTCCATCAATCTTAACCCCGAACCGTAGAGTAACTTGATGGGTAGTTGATGCTTAGGATCGGCAACTTCAAGTAAACGCCGAATTTCATCTCTGGTTAGTACAACAGGTAATTTCCGTTCTAGTTGTGACCTTTGAAAGCGGATCTCAAGAGAAAGTGGTGTTTTAATAATTTCTTTGTATAGGAAGCTGAGCGAGTTCAAGGCTAGTGCTTGAGTCTTTGTTGCTACTTTACCTTGTACGGCTAAATAGGTTAAAAACTCTTCGACCTCTTTATCTCCCATCAAACTAGGGTGCTTTTTATTATGAAAATGGATGTAACGAGTGATCCAATGAAGGTAAGCTTCTATTGTTTTTTGGGCATAGTATCGAGTTTGCATAAATTCGCGAATACTTAATAAAAACTGGGATTTCATTGGTTTCTCTTCGATTGTGTGATCTGTTTATTTATACAGTATTTGTTGGTTATTTTTATGTCAAGAGGTTATGTATACATCTGCGTTATATGCACCGGGATTTTTGAATGCAGTGATGTTCAACGTACTGATTTAGAAGGAGGTTGTGATAGTATGCACCAAGAAGCCTACTGATTAGACTGCGGTAGTC
Source organism: Vibrio sp. (assembly GCA_051650365.1). Classification (GTDB taxonomy): domain Bacteria; phylum Pseudomonadota; class Gammaproteobacteria; order Enterobacterales; family Vibrionaceae; genus Vibrio. Next base: position 42,600 of record JBOFIW010000218.1, read on the forward strand.
TTTCGATAAAAGAAACAAGAGGTTGTTTAGAAAGCGTTAGGTTTAAGGTTGTTCATGGAAATCAAAGAGTTTAGTGCCTGTAATCTTGAATCGTTGAGAAAGCTCTATTTGAACTCTAGACGAGATAGTTTTCCATGGCTCAAGTCGGATAGTTTTCGGCTAGAAGACTTCGATCGCGATAGCCAAGGTGAACGAATTTGGTTGTCTGAGGTTTTAGGTAATGTTGCCGGCTTCATTTCCATTTGGGAACC
>JBOFIW010000219.1:0-2563 GCA_051650365.1 Vibrio sp.
ACCATCACCACAAACAGTGCGCCAAGTGGATCAATTAAAATTCCCTCCCAACGCAGAATATTGGCTAAACGTGCCGTTGGGCGTACTGTACGCAACAAAGGGACGATCACCGTTGGACCTGTCACCACAGTCAAGCTGCCAAACATCAATGCTAACGGCCATTCAAAACCAAGCAACCAGTGCGCCGCGGTACTGGTAATTCCCCATGAGACTAATGCGCCAAGGGTAACAATACTCCACACCGTATTACTGACGCCGCGGATCTCTTTAAAGTTTAAGGTCAAACTACCTTCAAACAAAATCACTGCTACCGCGAGTGAGACGAGTGGAAATAACAAGTTACCTAATAAGGCTTCTGGTTTTAACACCCCAAAAATAGGGCCGGCGAGTATCCCTGCCAGCAGTAAAAACAAGATAGCGGGTAGGCGCAAACGCCATGCCACCCATTGGCACCCCAATCCCACTACGCCAACCGCAGCGATAGTTAGAGCGATAGACTCTTCGTGCATCATTGCACCTCTTATTGGTTATTGATTATATTCATTCCAACCGCGTTGCCACTCCATGCGAAAACGCTGTGCTTGCTCTGTTCCCTCACAAATACCTTCATAGTATTGTCCACTCAGGCCTATTTGATAGGCGGCATTAGGATTGCAATATTGAGTCAACCCCTTTTGGTACCCCAATTCATAATCGGACACTTTGGCTGAACCCAGTTCGTGCAATGATTGATAAGAACGCTGTGAATGTCCGGCGATCGCATCTTGATAACCAATTTCAAACCAGTTTCCTTCCTTTACCCATTGTGACTCCCCCACCGCACACCCAGTAAGCGAGAATATAAAGCCTATAACAATCCATTTTTTCATGTTTTACCTTGAGTTAGCGAATGCCAATCTGCTGATGAAATCAGCATGCCATTGAATGCTATAGGCTGCCACCCAAATTTACGACTAACCCGATACTCCTCCATAAAACCATTCAATCGAACTAAACACCGCTTAATTCACCACACGACCACTGACTCGGAAAGCCAATGAAGCTCGCTTATTGATAATTTATTATCCACAGTGAGCTTAATTTATTAACAAAAGGATAAACGCTATGTTGTGGTTTCTTACCTGTGTCGTAGCCCTCGTTGGCGGTTACTTTATTTACGGAGCTTTCGTAGAGAAAGTATTTGGCATCAACGAAAAGCGTCAAACCCCTGCCCATACAAAAACTGACGGCGTCGACTATGTACCGATGTCCACCAAAAAAGTCTATCTCGTCCAACTGCTGAACATCGCCGGTGTAGGTCCTATCTTTGGTCCTATCATGGGTGCGCTCTACGGCCCTGCAGCTATGCTGTGGATCGTAGTGGGTTGTATCTTTGCGGGTGCGGTGCACGACTACTTCTCAGGTATGCTTTCTATCCGTAACGGCGGTGCTTCGGTTCCATCTATCACGGGTCGTTACTTAGGCAATGGCGCAAAACACTTTATGAACATTTTTGCCATTGTGTTGCTGCTTCTGGTTGGTGTGGTGTTCGTTTCAGCACCAGCTGGCATGATCACCAACCTGATTAACCAACAAACGGATTTGACCATCAGCATGACCACCATGGTCGTGATCATCTTCGCTTACTACATTCTGGCGACTATCGTCCCTGTTGATAAAATTATCGGCCGTTTCTACCCACTGTTTGGTGCGCTACTGATTTTCATGTCGGTAGGCTTGATGACGGCGATTGCATTCTCTTCTGAGCACCAAGTGCTGGGCGGATTTGAAATCAGCGATATGGTGAAAAACCTCAACCCGAATGACATGCCTCTGTGGCCAGCTCTGTTCATCACCATCGCTTGTGGTGCTATCTCTGGTTTCCACGCAACTCAGTCTCCGCTGATGGCACGCTGTATGGAAAATGAGAAGAACGGTCGCTTCGTGTTTTACGGCGCAATGATTGGCGAAGGCATCATTGCTCTTATCTGGTGTACCATCGCTCTGTCTTTCTTCGGCTCACTGGAAGCACTATCTGAAGCGGTGAAAAACGGTGGCCCAGGTAACGTAGTTTACGGTGCTTCTTTCGGCCTGCTGGGTGTGTTTGGTGGTGTGATTGCTTTCCTTGGCGTAGTGATCCTGCCTATCACTTCGGGTGATACCGCGTTCCGTTCAAGCCGTCTGATCTTGGCTGAATACTTCAACATGGAGCAGAAAACACTGCGTAACCGCCTACTAATGGCTGTACCGCTGTTCGTCATCGGTGCTGTGCTGACTCAAGTCGATTTCGGTATCATCTGGCGCTACTTCGGCTTTGCAAACCAAGCCACTGCGGTAATGATGCTGTGGACAGCCACCGCTTACCTAATGCGCCACAACAAACTGCACTGGATCTGTACGGTACCTGCGCTGTTTATGACGACTGTGTGTATCAGCTTCATCCTTAACAGCAGTACTCTAGGCTTTGGTTTACCAATGCAGATTTCAACTATTGCAGGCGTGCTTGCTTCACTGGGCGCTCTGGCTTATGTGGCTAAAGTGTCAAAAGGCAAAGGCGAAACGGATTTAGCGGATGAAGAGAAAC
>JBOFIW010000220.1:0-4257 GCA_051650365.1 Vibrio sp.
AGCGGCACTTTGACTCCCGATCATTGCCATTTACATATCGCTGTCGCGGATGCTCAGGGCCATACTTGGGGAGGTCATTTACAGGAAGGTAATCTGATTAATACTACGGCTGAACTCATGATCCACCACTACCCACAGCACCGTTTTACCCGTCAGTTTGATCCCAAGACGGGATACAGTGAATTATTGATTGAGTCATCAGATCCTCTCAGCCATGGCGCATGCTTATGAGGGGGATTTAACCCCAGCACTAAAACAGAGTTGGTCAAATCCACCCATTTTGAATATCGTGCCATCCGCTTCGTAATTAATGTGATTGAAACCGCCCTCAAATTAAGGGCGGTTTGCTATTTGCTGTAATCAATTACAATGGCATACCTTCGCTAGTGCATCCACCAGCGACTCGATACGCTAAACTAAAGACAAGCGCACTAACTCTTGTGTGTAGGGATGCGTTGGGTTTTCAAACAGAGATTGGGTTTCCCCCTGTTCAATTATCTCCCCCGCTTTCATCACAATGGTATGGTGACACAGCGCGCGGATCACCGCTAAATCGTGACTGATGAACAGATACGTTAAGTGGTACTTTTTCTGCAATTGCTTGAGTAGCTCCAACACTTGGGCTTGAACAGTGCGATCGAGAGATGATGTAGGCTCATCGAGCAAAATAAACTCCGGTTTTAACACTAAAGCTCGGGCAATCGCGATGCGCTGACGCTGACCACCGGAAAACTCGTTGGGGTAGCGATGTCGAGTTTCAATATCCAATCCAACTTCTTGCATCACGGCACAAATCGTTTGGTCAATCTGGTCATCATCCATTTGGCTATGTACACGTAAACCCTCACCAATGACCTGCGCAACGGACATCCGTGGATTAAGTGCCGAGTATGGGTCTTGAAACACTACCTGCATTTTGCTGCGATAAGGCAGCATCTCCCGCCGATCGAGAGCTTGAAGCTCTTGTCCTGCAAAACGAATCACGCCTTGTGAAGTTAACAATTTTAAAATCGCCATCCCTGTTGTCGATTTTCCCGAGCCACTTTCACCGACTAAACCGAGCGACTGCCCTTTAGGGAGAGTGAAGTTCATGTCCGTCACGGCTTTGATATACGCTTGCGTGCGCCGTAAAAAACCACCCTTGATCGGAAACCACACGCGCAAATGTTCAGTTTGAAGCAGTGTTGGGCTATTGGGCTGAATAGGCACAGGCAACCCAGGTGGGTCGGCATTAATCAACTGCTGAGTATAAGGATGTTGCGGGGCATTAAATAATGCCTGACATTGATTGGTTTCTACCAGTTGCCCACGCTGCATTACAGCCACACGGTCGGCAATTCGACGTACTATGCTGAGATCGTGAGTAATAAACAGCATGGCCATACCCAATTCTTGCTGGAGCGATTTGAGTAAGTCGAGGATCTGCGCTTGAACAGACACATCCAAAGCGGTAGTGGGTTCATCAGCAATCAACAACTCTGGCTCATTAATCAACGCCATTGCAATCATCACCCGTTGGCGTTCACCACCAGAGAGCTCATGTGGGTATGCGTTAATTTTCATTTCTGGGTGACGAATGCCAACCTTACCAAGCCACTCTATGGCTTTTTGTTCAGCTGTGGTGGCACGCATTCCCCTATGGATCGCCAGTGTTTCCACGAGCTGCTTACCAATTTTGTGTAATGGATTTAGCGAAACCATGGGCTCTTGGAAAATCATACCAATTCGCCCACCACGGATCCCACGCAGAGCTCGCTCTGAGCATTGCAGCGTATCTACATCCGCAAAACGTATGCTGCCACCGAGGTAGTGCGCAGAGCCTTTGGGAAGTAAACGCAATATAGCGTTCGCCGTGACGGATTTACCCGATCCACTCTCTCCTACTAACGCTAAGGTTTCGCCGCGAGCCACTTGTAAGCTCACTCCTTGCGTTACCGGTTGAACGCTGCCCTGTACGCCAAAGCCTACGGAGAGGTTATCGATCTTTAATACCCAATCACTCATGAGGATCTCCGCTGTAAATTTGGATCGAAAGCATCACGCACCGCTTCACCGATGAAGACCAGCAGAGTCAATATGACTGACAGCACCACAAACGCTGAAATGCCAAGCCAAGGCGCTTGGAGGTTCGCTTTACCTTGTGCAAGCAGTTCTCCCAATGAAGGCGAACCGGCTGGTAAGCCAAACCCCAGAAAATCTAATGAAGTGAGTGTGGTAACGGAACCCGAGAGAATGAATGGCATCATAGTTAGTGACGCCACCATCGCATTGGGCAACATATGGCGCAGAATAATCCGTGTATCACTGACACCCATTGCTTGCGCCGCCCGCACATAATCAAAATTTCGGCAACGCAAAAATTCAGCACGCACTACACCCACTAAACTCATCCAACTAAACAGCACCATAATACCAAGCAGCCACCAAAAGTTAGGCTCAACGAAGCTAGAGAGTATGATCAGTAAGAATAACGTTGGCATTCCAGACCAAACTTCGATAAAACGCTGACCAAACAGATCCAGCCAACCGCCGTAGTAACCCTGAGTCGCCCCCACCAATACACCAATCAATGACGAGATCAGGGTTAACACCAATCCAAACAGCACCGAGATCCGAAAGCCATAAATGATCCGCGCCAAGACATCACGCCCTTTATCATCGGTCCCTAGCCAATTCACCGCATCCGGTGGTGATGGTACGCTGCCAGTAATATCGAAATTAATGGTGTCATAGTGAAACCGGATTGGCGGCCAGATGATTTGCCCTTTTTCTTCAATTAACTGCACCACATAGGGATCGGTGTAGTCTGCTTCGGTATCAAACTCACCGCCAAATTGAGTTTCGCTGTAACGCTGCACAATCGGTGTATACCAATGGCCGTCATAATGAACGAGCAGGGGTTTATCATTTGCGATCAATTCTGCGAATAAACTCATCACAAACAGCAGTAAGAAAACCCATAAAGACCAAAAACCACGTCGATTGGCTTTAAACCTCGCCCAACGCGCTTCACTTAAAGGATTCGGAGTACGATTTTTGCGTAGCAACCCCTTCATCAGCGAGCCTCAAAATCAATGCGTGGGTCGACCCACATGTAGGTTAAATCGGAGACAATTCCGAGAAGTAGCCCCAGTAGAGTCATGATGTAGAGTGAACTGAACACCAACGGATAGTCGCGTTGTATGGTTGCTTCAAAACCAAGCAGTCCAATCCCTTCAAGGGAGAACATCACTTCAATCAACATGGAGCCGGTAAAAAAGATACTGATGAAAGCACTCGGAAATCCTGCAATGATGATCAGCATGGCATTGCGAAAGACATGTTTATAAAGAATCCGTCGCTCATCCAGCCCTTTAGCGCGCGCGGTAACAACATATTGCTTGTTAATTTCATCCAGAAACGAGTTTTTAGTCAGCATACTTAAGGTTGCAAAACCGCCCACTACCATTGCAATGGTAGGAAGCGTTAAATGCCAAAAGTAGTCGATGATCTGCTCATACCAAGGTAACGCCGCGAAATTATCAGAAACCAGTCCACGCAGTGGAAACCAACTAAAATAGTTACCGCTGGCAAACAAAATAATCAAAATAATGGCGAATAAAAACCCTGGGATCGCATAACCAATAATCACCACGGCACTCGACCACACATCAAATCGCGAGCCATGATGAATGGCTTTACTAATGCCCAAAGGAATGGAAATGAGATAGATGAGCAAGGTGCTCCACAACCCCAGTGAAATGGAAACAGGTAAGCGCTCCACAATCAGATCAATGACATTACCGCCACGAAAGAGACTTTCACCAAAATTAAAGGTGACATAGTCTTTGAGCATTTGAAAATAGCGTTCATGTAGCGGTTTATCAAACCCAAATCGGCGAGTGATTTCTGCCACCACTTGGGGGTCAAGCCCTCGTGAGCCTTTGTAACCAGAAGTGTGCGCCTCCGTGGGAGTAGCTACTTCTTGCCCCCCGCCGGAGAAGCGCTCCATCACACCGGAAGTATTGCCCTCCAACTGGGCTATAGCCTGCTCAACAGGGCCTCCCGGTGCAATTTGAATAATGAAAAAGTTAATGGTGATGATGGCCCACAATGTGGGCACCACCAATAGCAAACGACGCAGAATATAACTGAGCATTGCAACTCCTAACGCCGTTTTTCAGGAAGTCGTGTAGCTTTCTCTTTATCAACCCACCAAGTGTCTAGACCGAGGGAATATTTCGGTAATACACTCGGCCGGCTGAACTTATCCCACAT
>JBOFIW010000221.1:0-1654 GCA_051650365.1 Vibrio sp.
AGCAAGCCTTCTGCGATGTCCTACAACATTGGCAAACCCTGCCTCAAGCAAAACAGCAAGCACTTCGCATAGCCGCTAGAGAGAGCGTAGTAGCACACTACTCCACAGCAACGGTGATCCCTCAACTCCTCAGCTACTATCACAAACCGATTTGATTCTCATATTGAGAACCCTCAATACAACGAAAATAATTCCTTATTTTTCAATCGGTTAAATTATCACCTTTCTGGCATCTACCTTGCTTTACCCCTTAAGGTTCTATTTTGGCCTGCGCTAGCTCAGTCTCGTGACCATTGGCATAACCTCAATTTCACAATGTGACAAGACTTTTCAACCATTTTCGAATCATAAGGAAAACACTATGGCCGTTAGAAAAAATGTCCTGTTTGTGCACTACGGGGATAACTGGATTCGTGGCAGTGAGCGTTGCCTTATTGATCACTTAATTCATCTGGATCGTAACCGCTTTCTGCCTTTCCTATGGACCAACAACCCTATGCTGCATGACGAAATCAGCAAAATGGGGATTCACAGTGTGCTGAGCCCTTTCCCGATTTTGCTGGGATGGAAAGCTCCGCGCTTTCAACTGCTCGGGTGGTGGAATTTAGTCAATATGGCGAAAACCATGATCAAGACTTGCCAGATCGATCTGATTCATGTCAACAGTGCCGCTCCCTGCCAGTGGATGGGTAAAGCGGCCAGTGAAACCCACACCCCATGGCTTGCTCAGCTGCACTCCGATTATTCAGCCAGAGATCGACTGACTCTCGCTCTCCATCGTGTACCGCACATTATTGCTGTGAGTTATGCGATTACCGATAAATTAATGAGTGACGGCTACCCTGCTGAGCGAATTCATGTCATCCATAATGGAATTGATACTGAGCGGCTTGAACCATTGCCTGCAATGGATCTCCGCCAACGACTACAGTTGGATGACGATGCCTTTTTATTCATCTCTGTCGGTTCACTCATCAAACGCAAAGGTATGGATCGCCTTTTACAAGCGATGCGTTTCTTTGTGTTGGAACACCCTAATGCCCATCTAATCATTGTTGGTGATGGCCCTGAGCGCAAAGCGCTTGAGCAGATGAGTGACTACCTCAAGCTCTCTCAACACATTCATTTTGTGGGTGAGCAGCACAATGTCATGGGTTGGCTCAAAGGGGCGAATGCGTTTATCAGTGGTGCACGAAGAGAACCATTTGGTTTGGTGATTGCCGAAGCGGCGTTAGCCGAACTCCCCATTATTGCTCCCGATACTGGCGGCATACCTGAAATCCTACGCCACCAAACTCACGGCCAGCTCTACCCTAAAGAGAGTACGAAGGCGATGCATGAAGCCATGCGTTGGATGATACAAAACCCAATTGATGCCAAGATGATGGCGGTGCAAGCTCACGCTCATATTCTTCTTGCCCATACGCTTGAAAAAAATCGCACTGCAATTGAAGCGCTTTACGAGCAAATCCTCTCAAGCCCTGCAACCTATAAAGACTCATTTTGGGCGACTTGGCGTCCGGTCAAAACCTATGTTTCTCAACGCTTTTCTTTAGGGGGTTGATATGGCGGCTATTCATTGTCTGATTTTTGATCCTATCGCCTTTCAAGGCGGCTCAAAAATCGCAACCCGTATGGCTCTTCAACAAGTGGG
>JBOFIW010000222.1:0-8680 GCA_051650365.1 Vibrio sp.
GGTCAAGCTCATCATTCGCTGCTGAATGATGAGCTTTGTTTATTTTTCCCTGCTGAAAATGATCTTCATAAAAGTAAAATCCGCTGTATGAGTGTGGATTCTTATATTTTTCTGACTCAACAGTGTTAGCCTGAGTGCAAATTGTAAAATAAGAGAAGATGTATGAGATTTCGCCCATTTCTAACCAGTTTGATGATTTCTTTACCTCTAGTGCTGAGCGGCTGCTCACTATTGGAAGTGAAGTTAGATAGCCAAACGACCCCTTTGACTCAGCAAGAGCTGAATATGCGGGTAATGACTCGCGAGTACGCCCATCAGTTTTTTTCAGAAGTTGAGAAAAATGCTGACCAAATCGCGACACAATATGAAGCGCAAGATAAGTTGCATCAATCTTATGTATTGCTTTGGAAAATTAATGCGGAGGAGGGGTTGCAGCGTTCGGCTTACCAGCTTTCACCTATGGCTGCACTAATTGACAGTTGGGTGTTTACTCAGCAAATGGATAATTTTTTCCAATCAGGAAACGGACAATCTCTTTTTAACAGCGATCTCGCCAAGCAAACGGCGGCAGGATTAACTCGTGATATAGAGCAATTGGCTCAATCGTTGCTGAAAAAAGAGAGTTATCAATCTACCCAAACCTTTATCAAATCTTTTGTTGCTGCGCACCCTTTTACCGATCTCACTTTCACGCGTACTCCAGCTTATCGAGCTTGGTTGCAAGCGAATCAGATCGATGAAGCGCAAGCCGTTTCTACATTAGGAACCATGCCCGAAGCGATGAGCGATGTTTCGGATCGGCTCAGTTTAGTGTCTGAACAGACACCAAAAATTATGACCTGGAAAGCACAGTTGATTGCCATGAACAGTTCACTCAGTGGTGAGCAATTGACGGAAACATTACGTAGTATTCAAGCTTCATCCGCTTCATTTCAAGATTTTGTCGTCAATAATCCTGAGTACATGCGCAATTTAGCTGAATATATGGCGGTAGAACTGCAACCTTTAGTAGAAGATATTGACCAGAAAACCCAACAGCATTTAGATAAACTCAGTGATGAGCGTGCTGCGTTAGAGGCGATGGTAGCCAGAGAGCGGGCGGAAATTGCGGCGATTATCCATACCGAACGAGCACAGTTTGCCACTGATATCGATCAGATTTCGCAGAATGTTTTGGCGTTAGCGATGGATAAAGTCACGCAATTAATAAAGAGCACCATCTTGTATTTTGTGCTGTTTATCGTGGTGATCTTTTTTGCTCCGCTCGGTCTGGGTTACTGGCTGGGTAAACGTTCTGCTGGAAAGCAAATAAGTTAAGATTGTTCACAATAGAAAAAGGCGGGATCCCCGCCTTTTTGCTTTCATATCACCGATTCAGTGAGCGGCTATTGAGCTAATTGAGTCGTTTGGTCTACCAGCCTGCTTCTTGATGATCAATCTCGTTATGAATGAGGGTGACGCACTGAGAAGCAAACAGCATTTTGGGACCAAGGCTGATTTTTTCTACCCCAAGACGCTTCATTGAGTTACCACTTTTCTTAGGCATTGGAATGTGATCGGTCAGGATAAAACAGGGGTTTTGGCCAATCTTAATATCACGAATTGAATCGCCTTTTTTATCCATCATGTACAACGAGTGGTGTTCCGCCAACTCACCCAGTAATGCTTCAAAGCTGATGGTACGCACGGTTAATCCTGGTTGAACCACACGAGTTTGTTCTTTTCCCATACCAACAGAGGCATCCAGCGCTTTTACTAACAGCGCGATTAAGGCCGCTTCATGGAATCCGCCGACATCACTGATTTCATTCGCTTCGACTGTGATGGTGCGTGAATAATCGCGCGTGCTTTCCAATACCAGATGAATTACCACATCTTCACGATGAGACTGCGCCGTAAACAGACTGTTCATCATGCAGTGAGCCAGAATTTCGGTGTGGCACTTGCCACCAATTTCGTCCAATAGGCGTTGGCTATCGGTCGGTGCAGAGCGAGCTCGAAGGATAAAACTGCGCATGGTATTTCTCATTCGTTGTCATTTAAAGTGCGGTATTGTCGCTAAGCGTATCGAACTTGACTAGTCTTTTATGATTGGCTTCCCGCAACAAACGGTTGGGTTATGCATGATGACGTGAATTTATCCAAGTATGTTCTGCTCAAAGTAGTGTTTGCTGAACTCAATGAATCGCTTTAAACGTATGGGTTGATGTTTATCTTTATGATAGATGAGAGAAAACTCAACGCTTGGGATATGCCAATCCTGAAACACTTCCACTAACTCACCGCGGGCAATTTCTTCATGGCAGTAGAAAGTGGGTACGCGAATAATGCCGTTATGCGCCAATGCAACACGCACTAACACTCGGCCATTTTTACACTGTAAATCTCCATCGACTGGCACATCGAGAGTTTGCTTCGTCTCTTTGTGTTGATAGCTCCAACGTTTTACCGAACCGGTTAAGCAGCGATGCTCGGTGAGTTGTTTAGGATGCTGAGGTTGACTACGCTGTATAAAGTACGTGGGGCTAGCGAGCGTGCTCATGCGGACTTCTGTGAGTTTACGCGCCACAAAGCTGGCATCTTCTAATTTGCCCATCCGAAATGCCACGTCAAAGCCTTCTTCAATCAAATCAACGCGATGACTACTGAAATCAAGGTGAATACGCACATCGGGGTTTTCCTGCATAAAAGCACTGCAAATGTCGGCAATTAACTCTTCCCCAATATGTCCGCCGACACTGTTAATACGCAGCTCCCCGCGTGCTTCTTGCACATCATCTACAGCGGCTAACACGGCTTGTTCAATACTGCTCAAGGCTTGTTCACATTGACGATAGAAGATCTCCCCTGCATCCGTGAGCGAAAGGCTGCGTGTGGTGCGGATGACAAGAGTGACACCCATGTTGCTCTCTAACTGGCTCAGCTGGCGTGAAACATGTGAGCGTGAAACCTCCAGCTCTTCCGCCGCTTTAGTGAAATTACCGAGTTTTGCAATCAGTACAAAGGCGCGAATGTCGGACAGATTAAGTTGGTTAAGCTGCATAGTAGCCTCTTCAATTGGTTATCATTTGGCAACAGTTTGTGAACCTGTCGACTATATATCAACAATGTGCTTTCACCTAGACTGCTCGTATTCCAATGAACTCCTGAGATGACAGGAGACTTTTTTACGAATCAATGAGGTAAATCCATGAAATCATTAGTCGTTATTACAGGTGCAAGTTCTGGTATTGGTGAAGCGATTGCTCGCCGTTTCAGTGAAGCGGGTCATCCACTGCTGTTGGTGGCACGCCGTGTGGATCGTTTAGAGGCACTGAACTTGCCCAATACACTGTGTGAAAAAGTGGATGTGACAGAGGCGGCGACCTTAGTGGCTGCGATTGCGAAAGCAGAAGCGCAGTATGGCCCTGCGGATCTGCTGGTGAACAATGCCGGTGTCATGCTGCTTGGGCAGATTGATACTCAAGAAGCGAATGAATGGAAGCGCATGTTTGATGTGAATGTGCTAGGCCTGCTCAATGGTATGCACGCCGTGTTGGCCGATATGAAAGATCGTAACCACGGTACTATCGTGAACATCAGTTCTATTGCGGGTAAGAAAACCTTCCCGAATCATGCTGCTTACTGTGGAACTAAGTTTGCGGTACATGCGATTTCTGAAAACGTGCGTGAGGAAGTGGCTGCCAGCAATGTGCGTGTAACCACGATTGCTCCGGGAGCGGTAGAAACGGAACTGCTTTCACACACCACATCAAGCGAAATTAAAGATGGCTACGATGCTTGGAAAGTGGATATGGGTGGCGTATTAGTGGCAGATGATGTCGCACGTGCAGTACTGTTTGCTTACCAGCAACCGCAAAGTGTCTGCATTCGTGAGATTGCGTTGGCTCCAACGAAACAGCAGCCTTAATTTGGCACCATGAGTGTTTCACCACCACTTAGGCGACGATAAGGTCGCCATTTTTTTACCTGATGGATCAGCTTGTTACCTGGATGACTTGGAGAAAAATAAAACTTTCGTTGAGTTTTATTTGGCGAAAAAAATCGTGATGACTAAGCTTGGTTATGAGCATTTATTTATATAACAACCGCTCGCAGTTCTTAATAACACGATGTTGGCATAACTCTTTTGATGTTTTAGTACTGAATTGTATTCAGGAGAGCAACAATGAAAATTGCCAACAAAATTATCCTTTCAATGGCTTTCCTTTCCATTTTTGCGGTGATTATTGCGGGAGCATGGATTGGTTGGAGTGCCTCAGGCCTTTCGCAATATGCGATAAGTAATAGAGCATCGAATCAGTTGCTGTCGGTTCGGGAAACCAAAAAAAGTGAAATTGAACGTTATCTTAACCGCGTTGCGGGGCAGCTCACTACTTTAGCTCATATGGTTTCCACGGTCGATGCCATAAAAGGGCTGACAGAGGCTTACCAAACTTATCCTGTCGAAACGGTTCCTGCTTCATCACTCAGTGCACTAAAGAATTACTACACTTCGCAGTTTGGCCAGAATTATCAAAAATTAAATGATGGTCAGGATGCAAATCCCTTAAATCGCTTGAGTTTGTTGTCCAAGCAGGGGGAAGCTCTGCAATCTCGTTATATCGCCAGCAATCCCAATCCACTAGGTTCAAAGCATGAATGGATGAGCGATTCTTTAGGCACCCCCTATGACACCCTGCATCAAAAATACCATCCGGGCATTAAGCAATATCTTGAACAGTTTGGTTTGTATGATGTGTTTATGGTCGATAACGAGGGAAATGTGGTTTACACCGTGTTTAAAGAACTCGATTTTGCTACGAATCTGCTTAATGGGCCTTATAAAGACAGTGGGTTGGCGCGAGCCTATGTAAAAGCCATGGGACTTGCAGAACAGCACTATTATCTTGATGATTTTGCACCTTATTACCCCTCGTATGAAGCGGCGGCTTCTTTTATCGCAACCCCTGTTTTTGATGGAGGAATGCGCGTCGGAGTACTGATTTTTCAAATGCCCGTGGATGACATCAATAACATCATGACTTTTGATGGGCGTTGGAAAGAGAATGGATTAGGTGATACGGGGGAAAGCTACTTAGTTGGTGGTGATTATCTGATGCGTAGTCAACCACGCCAGCTATTAGAGAATGAAGCGAGTTTTATCGGTGCATTGGATAAAACTCAGACCGACCGTGAAGTTGTCAATCAAATTCACAGTAAAAATTCGGCCATTGGTTTGTTCAAAATGGATACTCCTGCGGTAGAGAAAGCTTTACGAGGAGAGGCAGGGTTAGTCATCGGCAACAACAAGGTTGGTGTTCACTTGCTCTCTGCTTATGCTCCTATCGAAGCACTAGGCTTACGTTGGGCGATCGTGACAGAAATGCAATCGAGCGAAGCTCTCGCTGATATTGCGGTGCTCAATCACGAAGTGATTTTAAAAGTGGTGATTGCCATCGTAGTAGCGGCAGTAATAGCCACTTTCGGTGCCTTGGCTGTTGGTAATAGTATTTCAAAACCGATCCGTGATTCCATTACCCAAATTCAACGAATCAGCCACGATAACGACCTTACCGCTCGTTTATCAGAGCAAGGCAGTGAGGAGATAAAACAACTTGCGAAAGCACTGAATACCATGCTTGCATACCTGCAGGAAACCATTTGCCAGTTCGCTCAGGCTACTAATAAGTTGAACTCCCACACTCAAGTGATTTCACAAAATATGGGTGGAACGCGTGATTTGGTTTCTGATCAGCATGAGCGTACAGAATCTGTTGTAACAGCCGTGAATGAAATGAGTGCTTCGATTGCCGAAGTGTCGCAGTTTGCGCAGCGTGCGGCTCAGTTTGTACAAGAAGCGAACCAGAAAGGACACAGTGGTGTATCGGTGGGGGATGAGCTAGCACGAGATATGACGTCGATAAATCAACAGATGGCTTCCGCTGTTGAAGCCATCTCACGATTGACTCACGAAAGCCAATCTATTGCATCGGTGTTAGATGTGATTCAAGCGATTGCCGAGCAAACCAACTTGTTGGCGCTGAATGCAGCAATAGAAGCGGCTCGTGCCGGAGATCAAGGCCGTGGTTTTGCGGTGGTGGCAGATGAAGTGCGTAATCTTGCGGCGAAAACCCAAACATCTACCGAGGAGATTCGAACTAAAATTGACCGTTTGCAACATGAAACTCAATCGGTAGTGAGCTCAATTGAAGGGGCGAATAACACTGTGATTCGTGGGGTATCGACCTGTAATAGCAATACGGAGATGCTCAGACAGATCGTAGATATGCTCAATGAGCTGAATGAGATGAACATTCAAATCGCTACCGCAACCGAGCAGCAGCGCAGTGTCACTGAAGAGATCAACGCTAATATCACTTCGATTTCGGATGTCTCTTCATCAGTTACCGTACAGGTGGGTGAGGTGGACTCGATTGTGAATGAGCTGTCCCGTGAAGCGACAGGTTTAAGCAAACGAATGGGACAATTCCGCTACTGAATTATTCTGCCGCCGATGAATGAGAGTAAACATTGCCAACCAAACCGTTGGGCAATGTTGTTTAAAGCCAGAGCAAATCTTGTTGCCAGCGATCGGCCAAAAAATCAATAAACTGTCTAACTAAAGGAGTTTGGTAACTACGTGATAAATACACCGCCCAAATTGAGCTGCTGGGTAGATGATATTCCGGCAGCAGTGCTTGTAATTGACCGGATTGCAGCAAGGGGTTAGCCAGATCGCAGGGGAGACGGATGATGCCTTTATGGTTAAGCGCGACACGACATAAGGTTCCCATATCATTGGCGCGCACATTGCCATTGACCATCACACTGAACGGCTCGTTATCTCGCACGAAATCCCATTTATTAGCGCTGACGTGCACCAAGCAGTTATGTTCGGTCAAATCATGTGGGGTATGAATTGGTGGGTGCTTTGCGAGATAATCCGCGGTGGCACACACCACTACACCGACTTCCAATAAATGGCGGGCGATCAAATTTTCGTCTGGCTGCTGGGTAAAGCGTAAGGCAATATCGACACGCTCATCCACCAACTGCGTAAAGCGATCCGACGCCAGAAGATCAAAATGCACCTTCGGATGCAAGTCAGTAAACGCTTGGACTGCATCGAGCAGCATGTTTTGGGTCAGCCCAATCGGGGCAGAAACACGAATACTGCCATGTAAGGAGCCCGATTGCTCCAACGCGCGCATTTCCAATTCCATGGTTTGATTCAGAATTTGTTCGCAGCGTTGCAGCGCTTCTTCCCCTGCGGCAGTTAAGCTGACACGGCGAGTTGTGCGGTGGAGTAGCCGTTGTTTTAGCCAATCCTCAATATCTTGAACATGGCGGGAAACCTGTAAACGGCTTAGATTTAAATTATCGGCTGCTTGGGTAAAGCTAGCGGTATTGGCCACTTCAACAAAGCTGCGCATCGCAGTGAGGCGATCCATAAGCTCTCTCATTTGCAAACTAAATGGATACAATGTACATCATTCTTGTGCATTTATCGTTCATATAACAACAAACTATACTTACCCTCAACACATAAACGTATTTGAACGGTTTTAAGAGGAAGATAAAAATATGAAAGTTGCAATTTTAGGTGCATCGGGTTGGATTGGTAGCCACTTGGCTGCGGAGGCAAAAATGCGTGGACATGAGGTGGTTGCCGTGGTGCGTGAGCCTGCCAAAGTGTCACTCAAAGGTGTTGTGGTACACCAATTGGATATCTTGGATCCAGAGAGTTCGCTAGAACCAGTACTAGAAGGGGTGGATGCAGTGATCGCTTCTATTGGTGGTCGTGCGGCGGGTAATCACGACATGGTGGCGAAAACGGCGCAGCGTTTGCTTAATGAGTTACCCCAAGCGGGTGTTGAGCGTTTACTGTGGGTAGGGGGCGCGGGTTCACTGGAAGTTGCTCCGGGGGTGAAACTAGTAACAGTGCCGGATTTCCCTGAAGAATACAAAGGTGAGGCTCTGGCGCAGAGTGAAGCGCTTGACGTATTTCGTGCGAGCGTAAGTGAACTTAACTGGACTTTCGTTAGTCCAGCGGCGGAAATTTTCCCTGGTGATAAACATGGTCAATATCGTGTCGGCGGTGATCAACTACTGACCGACAGTGAAGGTAACAGCCGCATTTCGGTTGCCGACTATGCGGTGGCACTGATTGATGAACTGGAATACGCGGATCATCCTCGCCAACGCATTGGTGTAGCTTATTAATCCATACTGGCGGTTTATTCCCTTTCTACCGACAACGGCAAGTAGTTTGGGTATTATCAATGGATGGCTCAGAGACTCAGAAAGATGTGCAGCTTCTTTCTGAGTTTTGCTATTTCGGCGCTTTAAAGCTTGTGGCACACTGCATGCTCATTAAACCGACAAGGAGAAGTCGAATGTCTAGTGCCGTATCTCGCGTGCCTGCTGCATCCAGTGCCGATGCTCTGGCGCACTTTGAAGCGTTGTTGCAGTTTGAAACCGATTGCTGGGATGTTCACCACGCAATCACCAATGAAAGACAAGATTTTGTGTTACTCGATGTCCGTGGTGAAGCTCTGTATGCCGAAGGACATGTGCCATGCGCCATCAGCTTGCCGCACTCACGCCTGAACGAAAAAACCTTAGCTGGTTACCCCATGGACACACTGTTTGTGGTCTATTGCGCTGGGCCTCACTGCAATGGCACTGAAAAAGCGGC